>JAFOTA010000209.1 GCA_017421145.1 Treponema sp. | reverse complement strand
GGAGCTTTCCTTATGGTGGATTTCGTGTCCGTTTGAGTCATACTCATACCACCACTCATAGCCGTCGCTGTCCTTATAGTGGATTAAGTAGCCTTTGGAGTCATACCATCTCTCATTTCCATCATCATCTTTTTCATATCTAAGGTTTGCTCCCAGCTGTGCCTCCGCTTTTGCACAGGACAGAAGTGTGACAGGCATAATGAGTCCCAAAATCAGTGCGATGTATTTCATTGTGAGTCTCCTTTTATGATTTAAAAAAATGAAAAGCCCACCGAGTGTGGACTTATGTTTTTGAGTCGATACGTTTTGTGCGGATGTACGGGGTAAATCGGAAATTGTTTGTACTATACTAATGTGTAGCGGGGGGGGGTACTAAATTTGTTTGTACGGCTGCAAGTGTTTGTGTTGTCATAAACGTAGTATAGCATATATTTTTATTTACGGGGGGAAAACTTTTGATTTTTTTTGCGAAATGGGGGAGGGACCGGGATGCTTTTTCCCTTATTCAAGCATTTACCGACCAAGCGAAATAGCGGCTGATTTTGGCCATGGCTTTTGAGGCTACCTTCGGGTTTTTCTGGAGGATTGAGTAGAATTTGCTTTCGTTGATCCGTATCAGCTTAAGGTCGGTGTGGGCCACTGCATCTTCTTTTCTGATTCCGTCCATGAGTATCGCTTCCTCGCCGAAGAATGAGCCGCTGTCCACGAAGGCTATGTTGTTTTTTTTCAGGAGCATGACGGTGCCTGATACTATGTAGTACATGAATTTTCCGTCTTCTCCGTTGCTGTATATTTCCTCTCCTTTTCTAAAGTGCATTACGTTTTCGTCCGAGTTCAGGAGATGGTCCGGGCGTATGAAAAGTAGCCGCCTGAACGTGCTTATTAGGCCTGTCTTGTCCCTGTCAGGAAGCCTGTAGATTTCGCTCAGGAGCAGGGTGTCGAAATACTGGCTCACGAATACGAATTCCGCAAAGCTCAGGAAAATCACGAAGAAGAAGAACACTTCAAGCAGAAGCACTATGATGTTGCTCAAGACTCCGTAGATCATGTTGTAGCGGTTCACGTTCAAAAAGATTCCCATGAGTTTCTGAATCACGAAAAATCCTCCGGTACATGCGGCGGCACACCAGAGGCATGTCCATGTGGGCGGATTTGACCGGGAGCTTGCCTTGTAGCAGATGAAAACCACTACGAAGATTATTATATATGGAAGGTAGATTACCATCCGCTCGGTGACAGTGCCGAGAAGGACTGGAAACATGCTGCTCAGGCTCTGAAAAATGTCCAGTTTTATGAGCGTTTTGAAAGCCACGTTCAGGATGATTATGAGTGAGGATACAATGACCATGCCCGCTTCTGCCGCAATTATGACGACCTGGCTCAAAAGAGGACGGAACGGAACCTGAGTGTGGAAAATCCTGTTGATGCTTCCGACCACAGAGCTGAAAAAGCGCCGGGCCATCCAGATGATCGTTATACCGATGATGATTTCGAAGTTTGTTACGCTGTGTATTCCCGATATCGTGTTTGCAACGGAGTCCAGGTTCAAAAAGCTTGCCATAAGCCCTGAATCTCCGAAAAGCGAGTCTATCACTTCCGGCGTTGCATGGAAAAAGCGGATCAGAATGATCAGCACCAGCATGACCACGGGAATGAAAGAAAATAGAAATCCGAACGCACATGCGGAAGCATATGACCACATGTCGTTTATGAAGAAAAACACAAGGGAGAGATAAATTTTCTGTATGATCGTGACGAACGAAAATTTTTTCTTCTGCCTTGCCTTTGACTTCCTTTTCGTCGTCTTTCTCTTAACGTTCATTGCCTGCGTCTAGGATTTTTTCTCGTTGTCGGACTTCTTTTTGGCTCCTTGATCCGGCGCAGGGGCAAGTTTCAGCGTTTTGCCGATTTTTGAGTATTCCTTTTCATCCGGTGCGAGAAGCTCAATCGACTGCATGAGCTGTTTCTGGAGAATAGAATAGATGAATGTCTGGAAATCGTTTTTCAAGACCCTTATTGTGTCTTTTTTGAAAATTGCGACCATCAGTATCTTGTTTGCGCGCTCATGTATGCCGTAGACCATGAAATCGACGATGTACTGCTTTTGTCCGAGCTTGAGCGTTGCGCCTTTGACCGACAAGTTTTCTTTTACCAATTCCTTGTACTTGACCGGGAGCTGGACTGCCGTGGAGCTTGTGCTTATATCGACCAGCTTGAGCTGCATGAGGATGTTGTCCTGGTTCCAGATGAGCACGTTGCCCTGATCTTCATAGCAGTTTGCGCGTACGAACTGTCGTCTTCCCTTTGCTTTAAGGTTCATCACTATGTCGAGTATGTTTTCGGTCAGTTTTGTCGGCGAAATGCTTGATTTGTGGAATCCGCCGCCAATTTTTGCGTTTCCGGTGAGCCATATCTTTTCTTTTTCGGTAATCTTGTCCGAGATGACTCCGACCGTAAGATCCCCGAAATCAGGGTCGTTGGTTATGTCCTGGAGATATACCAGCCATCCGTTCAGCGACAAGCCGGAATCAAGGTGAATGAAAACGATGGAACCCGGATTTTTTATGAGAACGCTCTTCAGGAGGGCATGTCTGTCCAATATATAAACTTCCAGCTCTTCATCACGCAATGCTGAAATCACATAATTACGTATAGTAGGGGTCGGATTTACAAAAAAGATTTTCTTTCCTATGAGATCTTTCAAATCATTATCGCTCATCGATACTTCTCCTCGTTAAAAAAATCGGAGTAATTCCCGAAAAACAAAAACGAATTTTTCGGGAACCCCTATCTATTTTATGACAGTTTTTAAAAATCCGCAAGTTTTGGTGCGCGTGGATACGGAACTACGTCGCGGATGTTGGCCATTCCGGTTATGTAGCGCAGGAGCCTGTCGAATCCAAGTCCGAATCCTGAGTGCGGAACTGAACCGAACCTTCTCAGGTCAAGGTACCACTGGTAGTTGGACATGTCCATGCCCCTTTCCTCGCAGACTTTGAGAAGCTTTTCGTAGTCTTCCTCACGCTCGGAGCCGCCGGTAATTTCACCAAGCCCCGGAACAAGAACGTC
>JAFOTA010000031.1 GCA_017421145.1 Treponema sp. | reverse complement strand
CATCAGTTACAAGAACCGGTTGAGCCACTACATCATGTTCAGCCTGCGCCAAAAGATCTGCGGCAACCCAAACCGGATTTGCAGAAGAATCAGCGATTATAAAGACTTCCGTTGGTCCTGCAATCATGTCTATGCCGACGGTTCCGTAGACCAGTTTTTTTGCTTCGGCAACAAATTTATTTCCAGGCCCGACTATGACATCGACTTTCGGAATGGATTCAGTACCGAATGCCATCGCCCCGATTGCCTGACTTCCGCCGCATGCATAAGCTTTTGTAACACCGCAAATATATGCCGCCGCCATGATGTTTTCGTCAGCGTATGGTTTGCCGTTCAAAAATGGTTTTGTCGGAATGCCGGTTCCGTTTTTTTCCGCTTCTGCCTTATCATCCGGGTGGACTCTCGGTGGCGTACAAAGGATTACTTCCTTAACTCCTGCCGCAACCGCCGGAACAACGGTCATAACCACGCTGCTGACCAGAGGAAAACGTCCTGCTGGAACATAGACTCCGGCTTTATCGACCGGAATGTTCTGCTGACCGGTAAAAACTCCCGGTTCAAGCTCCACTTCAAAATTATCAAAAGACTCCCTTTGTCTTTTTGCGAATTTAAGCGCCAAATCTTTTGAATAGGTCAGCGATTCGTAAAGCTCAGGATTTTCAGAACGCATTTTTTCAGCGGCAGCCTTCAGGCATTCCATTGGTATTTCAAAAATTGAAGGATCAGACACGTCAAACTGGCTTGTATAATGATGCAGGGCTTTATCTCCATTGGTTCTTATGTCATTGAGAACCGCACGGACAGTTTCAATCCCGGCACCAAAATCACGCCCGGAAAAGAACTCTTTTTCTACATCAACAGCCTTTTGAATTTTTATCATATTTACCTCCAATGCAAAATTTCGTAGGACATTAGTATAGCACGGGACAAGGAGGATATTCAATCGACATGTTTTGCCAGATATACCTGCCAAAATATGCCGTCTGGAAAAAAACACCGGCATGGAGACATTAATAAGCATCCCCATACCGGATTTCATTTGTATTTCTAAGCTACTCTATAATCCATTTTTTGCCGTCGCTGCGTCCGAAGATTTCCGGCTGATACATACACTCGGCCGTTGCACTAGGTGTATTGTACTCACCCTTACGGACTGCCCTGAAGGAATATTCAACTTCCTGATGTCCGCGCGGGAAATAATCCCAGAAGTACTGGACGTCGCTGTTATAAATGCCTTCATAAGAAAGTCCCATGTTGTAATTGAATTCTCCGGTGCTTGAATCAATCGGGAGCGTACCTGTCGTTACGAATGCCGCGTTCATGATTTCACAGCCTGCCGGAACAGGAACTTTCAGTGCCACATAATTGCGGTTGCGCGTTGAAGAAATATATGCCTTCATCTTGTATGTCCTTCCGGAAACGAGCTTGTTCTCAGAAACGATCTCGCCTGTTTCGCCGTCCGTAATTTCTGTGAAAATACACAATCCTTCCTCGCGCGCAAACTGTTTTTCAGTCGGAACCGCATATTTCATGGATGCCGTGTAATAAAGTTTTCCGGTTCCTTTTTTGCTGAATTTAAGCGCAATCTCTTTGTCCCTTGGCATTGAGCTTACAGGCTGCTCATTGAATTTGAGGGTTGCTTCTGCCGGTTCTGCTCCGACACCCTTGAAACTTCCTTCCAAGACAGATTTCTGGTTCAACAGAACTTCCGCCGTGAAATTCAAATCTTCAAGTTTGTTTGCGCGTATGTATTCATCAAATGCAGTGAGAACCCTTGCCGTAGCAGCTGTTGAAGTCCAATAACCGTTGCCTGACTTTTGGAGTGCCAGAAGCTCATAGACGATGTGCTGGATCGTATCATCATTCGGGTTGTTTCTTGAAAGCAGCTGGAGTGCCAGGGCATATTTTTCTGACGCATCATAGTAGATGGACCAGTAGCTTCCCAGATCAACGTCGTACAAATCTGCACCCTGAGTCGTAAGGGAAATCTTTTTCTTGAGCTTCATCACGACGTCGTTTTCTTTTTCCTTGTTTCCGAGATTGCTGTAGATAAGACCGCACAATGCCGTCGTCGCTGAATCAAGGTTGTTGGAAGAAGTGATTCTGTCAGTGAGCGTTTCGATTCCATCAAGCTCTGCAATCATACTTGCGGCATAAAGTTCATGCGCTGCATCATAGAGATTGTAAGAATATTGTGAACCGCTTTCTGTCAGCAAATATGTGATTACATGATTTTTCAGATAGCGTGCAAGTGCATCCGTATCAATTCCTGAAATCTTGTATCCCTTCTGCTGTGCCAATCCGAGAATTTCCGCAATCCTTGAAGATACATACGCACTTGAATATGAACCGTTCGGCCAGTATGGGAATCCTCCGTCATGCAGCTGAGATGATGCCCATGATTTTATCTCGCTTTCAACGACAGACCTCGGCTTTTTAACTTCGTTGTCCAATCCGAATGCCTTGATATAATCACCGAATGCAACCAAAGGAAGAATTGCTGAAGATCTCTGCTCCAGGCATCCGTATGGATAATGGAACGTATAATCAACGGCTTCCCTGAGGATTCCAAGGCGAGTAGGATCAAGCTGGACATAGACGTGTCCCATGTTGTCATCCGCATCACCAGGGATAATGATTCTTTCGCTTGCAGATTCAGAATCTTCGGCTCCGTCCGTTGAACCGATCGTAGTCACCGTTTCATAGATGTACGGTTTTTCAATCTGGAGCGGAAGCACTATGTTTTCATTCAGAATCTTTGACTGAACCTTGAACTCAACGGTCACCCATCCGGCCTGATCAGCAGAAACATTGAACATGAGAGTCTTCGTTGAATTTGCAGGCACCTTCAGAGTTTTCGTAGATTCCTTTTCGATTGTTGCAAGCCCCGGAAGCTTCTGCACTTCATCATCATACTGCTGGACTCCGCTGGTGATTTTTGCAGTGACAGAAAGCTCCTGCTCCGTATTTTCAAGATTGGAAACCGTCACGCCAAGCTCACTCTTGTCAAAAAGACGCAGCTGACGTGGAAGTGCCGTGCGTACGGAAAGTTTGTTGGCAACATTGAATTCATTTTCTGCCAAAGCAAATGTATCCGCCGTTGCACCTACAGCAGTAACCCTGTATGCGGTCAGAGAATCCGGCAGAGTGAACGTGCATTCTGCATCACCGTTTGCATCGGTTATAAGTGAAGGCTCGAACAATGCCAGCGGATTGAAATTCTTGCGGGTATCACCGTCAGTGCCCTTTTCATCACCACCGACCTGGGAGCTTTTTGTATAAGTTACCGGATCAATCAAAATTGAACGGTTGTCTCCTCCGTCAACACATTCCGGGAATTTTGACCTGTCATAGAAATATGAAAGAGGATCGCTCACGTGATAATCAATCAGATCGATAACGCCGCGGTCAACTGCCATCAAAGTGATTTCCGCATTTTTTACGGGACCGGATTTCGTTGAAGCATGAACTTTGATCTTTGCCTTTGAACCCGGTGTGTAAACGTCCTTGTCCATCTTGATCTGAACGTCGAATTTACGTGTATTTGAATTCACGTTGATTGCAGTGAGTCCGAAATAGCTGTTCGGCTTTCCCAAATCTGTACCTGAATATGTTGAAGGCGGCTCTTCGGTTCTGGTTGAGAAAGAAGAAACTGCAACATACATTACAGGAACATAATTTTCCTTTACCTGGAAATCAAGAACGGAAGTCGGTTCGTTAATCGTGCGGATTTCCTTGTCAAAAATTCCTTCACGCTCAATGGTAATAAGATAAGTTCCCTTTGGCAGAGGGCTGCGCATGAGGATATGAGCCGTTTCACCCACGCTGTATTCAGGTTTGTCCGTAGTCAGGGTGATTTCGGTTGCATCGTCCCTTGAGAACCAATACCAGTCGCTTCCAGTCACATAGAAACTGTTTTCTGAAATGACTTCATTTCCTTCGGCATCTGTGGTTGAAAGACGGAGAACATAAGCACCGCCGGCTTCAGGAGTTACGGAAATCTCCGTTTCTTTTTTAGAGCCAGAAAGATTGAGCACCTGCTTTTTATCAGAAACAAGTTTCTTTGAGTATCGTGTCGTAATGTCACCGTTCCAGGCAACCTGATTTACTTCTTCCCATTCTTCATGGAGCAATTCCATGGTAAGCTTTTTATCTTTCGGAAGAACTGATGCCGCAGGATTTTCTCCTTCCGGTGTGATACAAACATAATTGAATTTAAGCTGGGTATCCTTTTTCGGGAATCCCTTTATGTTCGTTATGTCGCTGAGACCAATATAGAATTTCGCCGGATGCACGGTTACTGAACCGCTTGAAGCAATCGCCTGGTTTCCTGAATCCGTTACGGTCGTCTGGATTGTGTATGAATATGGAATGCCCTTGACTTTTTCACCGCCGGAGCTTTGTGAGATTTTTGCAGAACCCGTTCCATCAAGCTTTCCTTTTGATGAATCAAGGGAAGTGCGTCCGTCATAATATCCGTCAATCGGACCGAAGCTCATGTCGCCGAATCCTTCTTTGGTAAAGCGTACCGGTGAGCGTGTCCAATATGAAGAGTATGTGCTTTCTCCCATGCTTCCGCCACCGAGATAATTTGACGTTACGGTTGCAGAAAGAGTGTCGCCTGAATAATAAGTTTTGTCCTTGTTTATTGAAGTTATGACTTCAAATTTCGCCGCTTCAAAATACTGGATCTGAACGTAGCAGCGCTGGACTTCCTTGCTTCCGTCGTGGCTGTATGAAAGGCAGTATTCACCCGGTTTCATGTCCTCAGGAATCTTGAATTCACCCCAGGTCGTGCCGTTTGCCGTGGTTGATCCGGTCTTAGTCTGATAAACGGTTGCATCCCACCACCATGGGTCGGAAAGCTTCATTGTGTATGAGCCTTTGTACGGATTGTAAGCGCCTTTTTTCAGATTTCTGTCGATTACACGGAATGTCACCGTTTCACCAGGCTTGTAAAGTCCGCGGTCGGTGAAAATAAACGCATAGCTGCTTTCCAGCTCTCCGGCGCTCGGTGAATCGATTTCCGCAACGGAGGAATTCCATCTGTTGTGCCCTGTAGGAATAAACACTACGGAATCATCATCGGTAGTTACGCGGATGTACAGACTGTCGCTGTAATTCATTCCGGGCAAAGTTCCTTCCGCAAAGCTGATTGTCGCAAGACCGTTTGCATCGGTTACTGCAGAACCCACATCTTTTTCTGAATCAAGGTTCTGGAGGAAATTGGCCGCTTTTTCGGTTTCCCATGTCGATACGTTTGATTTGTAAGCCTTGACGCTTGCATTTGCCACTGGTTTTCCGGTTTCAAGGCTAGTGACAAGCACCACGGCCTGATTGTATCCATAGCGGACCGTAACGCCAAGATCCGTCACCTGAATGATCTGATCCCTTTCGCTTGTGTCAACGACCTGCTTGTTTCCGCGTGACTCCCAATCATAACGTGTGGTCGTATAAGGAATTTCCGACGTGAATCTAACCGCACCGTGGAAAGCCCCTGAATCTGTCTGTTCAAGAGCTTCGGAAAGTTCCACAGTCTCAAGCGTGTACTGGTTTTCCTCACCTGCATTGACTTTTACGGTAGAAGAACCCTTGCTTGATTTTTTACCGGAAAGCCCCGTAATTCCTTTGACGGTGTATGAACCGGAATCTTTTACGTTCCTGTGCATGAACGCAAGGCGCGGAGTATATTTTGCCTCGATTATTGCGAAAGACCTGTAGTTTTTATATGAAACGCTTCCCTTTGCCGGAGGAATAGTGACGCTTACAACGGATGTTTCGGTTGTCTTGCGTCCGTATTCATCTTCAACGCCCGGTTTCAATGTGACCGTGAACGACTCTTTGTAATCAACAGGAAGATTATAGAGAACGATTGAAGAATAATTTATACCGATGTTTTCCTTCGTGATTTTGATGTCTTTGTCAAAGCTCAGAAGGCTGAGGATGTTATCTTCCTGTCCTTCTTTAAGGCCTGTGTTGAAATACAAATTCACATAGTTCTTGCATCCGGCATAATCTGATTCTTCACT
>JAFOTA010000208.1 GCA_017421145.1 Treponema sp. | reverse complement strand
ATAGGGAAAATCATATGAAAAGAAAAAATGTGTTTTTTGCTCTCGCAGTGCTGTTTTGTTCGCTCTTTGCCTCCTGCTCGTTCCAGAATGCCGGGCTTACGGGATCCGTGTGCTTTCATGTTGACGGTGAGTATTTGAAGCAAAAAGCCTCTTCTGCACGTTCAGGAATTGAAGATTATGACAACCTTTATATGGAAATCTCACTTCTTGGTGATTTTATGGCAAGCAGGAATGTCCTTCTTTCTGGAAATGAAAACATCGCATTTGACGGTATTCCGGTAGGCTGCAGGATCCATGCGTTTGCGAAGGTGTACAAAAAAGATACCGCCGCTTCGGGAGATTCCGAAACCGTTATGTTTGAGGGTGAGTCCGCGGAAATAAGCGTTGCAGACGGAAAAAACGAGCTTTCCCTTGTTCTTGGCAGGGTTACCTATTACAATGTGTCGGTTTCACCTTCACCTTCCAGTGGAGGCACTGTGGTTCCTTCCGTTTCAAAAGCAAAGCCCGGGACTGTCGTTACTCTTTCCGTGTCTCCTGAGTCCGGCTATAGGCTGAGCACCATTTTCGTAAAAAATGAAAATGGAAACGAGTTGGAAAAAACTACGGTTACAGAAGGCGCAAAATACACGTTCACGATGCCTGATTCAAATGTCAGCGTAAGCGCGGAATATGCATTAATAGATTATAGTGTGGTTGTTCCCGGAAACATTGCTTTTGGTGAACTGCGTTCCGACACAGCAAGCGCGAAAAAGGGAGATACCGTAACTCTTACCCCGGAAGCTGGTAGTGGATATGTCTTGGCTTCCGTTTCCGTAAAAGATTCTGACGGCAATCCTGTTTCAACCACTCTATCTGGATCCAATTATACGTTTACAATGCCTGCATCGGACGTTACGGTAAAGGCTTTCTTTGTCAAAAAATTCACCGAGGCAGTGACGACAATTGATGCCAGCCATGTTTACTTCGGTGACTGGCCGCAGAGCATAATGCCTTCATCAGTTACAATAGATGAGAGCATAACGACCGTAAGAGGCGGATACACATACTATTATGGAAGCGACGGCTGTTGGTATGCAAAATGCATTGAGAATTCAAGTAGTTTTCCAAGCTATAAATACAGTGACGGTACAATTGTGCAATCAAGCTCTTACAATTCAACGAAATATTTCAAGGTGGAGCCTATAAAATGGCGCGTGCTTACCTCTGAGGATAGCAAGAAGCTTCTTCTTTCCGACCAGATACTCATAAACTGCGCATACTATGACACTATTAATGTTAATAGAACGATTGACAATGCAACGGTTTATCCGAACAACTATAAGGAAAGCCGTGTGAGGGCATTCCTTAACGGACTTTCGTACCAAGTCAAGGAGACAGGGGGAAGCGAGCAGACTTCTAATGCTGAATTCTTAAGCAAAGGCTTCCTGTATACGGCGTTTACAAATATAGCGCAAGGTAAAATTTCTTCCACAACTGTTGACAACAGTGCAATAAGTACAAACGCAGTTGGCAAGACATGGGGGGATGGAACGAATACCTACGCATGTGGCACTACGGCCGACAAAGTATTCCTTCTTAGTGAACAGGAGTCTACGACAGAGGTGTACGGATTTGGTGCATACAATGCCCCTGATTCCACAAGAAAACTCATGACCACAGATTTTGCAAAGGCAAACGGAGCATATCAGTATAATGCTTCGGGCAATATCGGTAGATGGTGGCTTCGTTCTCCATATTATAGTAACGCTTCAGATGTGCGTTATGTTCAGTATTCTGGAGAGTCATACATGAACGCATATGTGAGTACTAGTTCCACAGGTGTCGTTCCTGCACTGTATGTTAATTTAAACTAACGCAGCTGAAAAATAAATGAGAATAAATTTGTAAAATCGGCGCGCTTAGTGTATAATCTTTGATTATGGCAGAACAAACAATTGAAAATGCAAGCCCGGTTGGTCAGCAGATTAACAATATCGGCGGTTCCAAACCTGTATCTTATTTGGTTTTCAACAAGCAGAAAATCAGCCTTGTTGCAAAAATCACCATTGGACGTGAATCCGACAATACGGTCGTGGTAGACAACAAGCTTGCCAGCCGCCACCATTGCGTGATTCAGAAAATCAAGGATGCATATTTCATCAAGGATGAGGAAAGCACCAACGGAACGTTCCTGAACGATGCCCGCATTCCTTCGGACAAGTGGGTGAAGCTGAATCCCGGTGACAAAGTGACCGTCGGAAACAGCAGCATGGTCATTTCCTGATACCGGATGAAGCCGTCTTTTGATGTATTCAGAATCAGAGCTTGAAAATTTCCGGCATAGGCTTGTTTCCATAAGGAATATGGAAAAGCTTCCGTCGGAAAAAGCTGTGTTCGGGCAGCTTGAGTCAGTCATAAAAATCCTCAAAGACGAAAGCAAAAAATACAGACCGCGTGGAAAAGACAAGCTTCCGGGCGGACTGCTTGATTTTTGCGGGCAGAAAAAAGATGTCGTCGTCGTACCGGATCTGCATGCCCGGCCGGATTTTCTCATAAAATTAATCGACTCGAAGATTAACGGCACGGATGTATTGACGGCAATGAATTCCGGGAGCCTTATAGTCGTGTGCGTGGGTGACGGCGTTCATACCGAGACTATGGGACCTTGCTACGACCGCTGGATTCTGTCATATAAAAAGTGGTGCGACGGTAACTGCGTCTGTCCTGAAATGGAAGCTGAGATGCTGGATGCCTTTCAGACCATGGGCGTGGTCATGGAGCTAAAAAAGCTTTTTCCGGAAAGCTTCCACTTTCTTAAGGGAAATCATGAGAACGTACTGAACCAGAACTGCGACGGTGACCATGGATTCAGGAAAATCGCCATGGAAGGCCAGATGGTCAGGGATTTTCTTGAAGAATACTATTCAGAGGCCACGACATACATTATTTCTGAGTTCGAGCATCTTCTTCCGGTGGCGGCGATATTCGACAGGTTCGGAATCACGCACGGGGAACCTTACAGGGCTTTCGGCAAAAAAGAAATAATCGACTATCACAACCATCCTGAGGTGATACTCGGGTTTACTTGGACCGACAACGGCGAAGCCAATGAAGGAAGCGTCATCGGGCAGTTCCGTGAGCTTAACAGGAAAGGGGATGCGGAAAACTGCTTCTGGCTCGGCGGACACAGGCATGTTCCCGGCAAATATCTGCTCAGGCAGGACGGGGTTTATATACAGTTCCACAATCCTACGGAAATGAACGTCGCATGGATTCACGCTGACGGAACTTTTGATTTGGAAAGGGATATTTTTTCAGTTTAAGCTGTACCATGTAATCGGGAGGAAAATATGGCAGGCGACAAGACAATCGTAAATTCAAGCGAACGTACTACCATTTCAGGCAGTTCTCAGACAAGGCCCAGGGCATCGGTTTCCAATGAGCCTGTTCCAAAGTCGATAGGGAAGTACATCAATATACGCCCTCTCGGTGCCGGTGGTATGGGAGCGGTCTATCTTGGTGAGGATCCTGAGCTTAAAAGAACGGTGGTCATCAAGACCATGCTCAAGTCAGGCGGAAGCAGAAAGCAGCGTTTTATCCGTGAAGCCGGAATATTGAGCGGGCTTACTTCACAGAGGATAGTGCGCTTTTATGAGACCATGAGCACCGCCGACAAGGAATACGTAGTCCTTGAATATGTGGAAGGAATGGATCTTGGAAAAATCCTTGAAAAAGACGGAAAACTCCCGGCCGAACTTTCTTTGTGGCTTCTCAGGGAAATCTGCCGCGGACTAAAGGTTGCCCACCATCAGAAGATAGTCCACAGGGATATAAAGCCTGCAAACATCCTTATTGAAAAGGGTGCAAACGTTAAGATCGCCGACTTCGGTATTTCAGGGGTCGAATCAACGAATGACGGCACTTCCGATGGAGAAAGCCAATCGAATCCAGTGAAATCCAAATTGATTTCCAACGTCAAGGTAGTGAACGACAACATAACGATGGGCGGTGATTCCAATACAAAATCCAGCATGGGAACGCTCAGCTACATGGCTCCTGAACAGATGGAGAACGTGCATGAGGTCGATTCGCGTGCGGACATCTATTCGCTCGGCGTAATGCTCTATGAGATGGTCACCGGATGCAAGCCTTATACAGAAAACTCCCTTTTGAACCAGCACAAGAAAATCCAGGAAGGAAAATACATAAAGCCTACGAAGCTTGTAAAGGGACTTCCGTCCGTGGTCACGAAAATCATCTCAAAGACCATAAGGTTCAACAAATCCGAAAGATATTCATCCGTGGACAAAATCATCCACAAGATTGACAGATACCTAAAGTCGTTCAACGAAAGGGACATAAGGCAGGAACTTGCGAATTCCATAGTCAGCTATCCGAAGTCGCAGTACAAGTACAGGGCCGTGGTGTCGAAAAACAGGAGAAGGTACAAGATAGCCGGAATCTCCGCAGCTGTGGTCGTAGGCATAATCGGAATATTCCTGCTTATAAAAGCGGGGTTCAACAGCGGTTTCATACAGAAATACCTGATGTTCAAGACTTATACGCCGGTTACAGTGCAGCTTAAATTCGCGGACAATGACGTTGCAGGCTCCGGTTTTACTCCTGAGGCATATTTTTACCATTACAACACCGATCCTGAAAATTACATGCCGGGCGTGGAAATCTCAAAGACCATAAATCCTCATGCAAGGATCGAAACAATAAAGGACCGCTCGCATCCTGAAGATGAAAGCAAGTATGAGTACGTTCCGGTCATGGGATTCGAAAAGGACGAAAAGGATCCTTCAATCCAAAAAACAAAGCTCCTTTTCCTAAAGCCGGGTGACTACAGGGTTAAGGTCTGCCTGGGTCCGGTCGTTGCATGGCGCACTATCAGGGTGGGGGCGTATACATGGTGGTCAAAGGCATCCAGCGGTCAGGTTGACGTTACTTTTGACAACTTCCTTAACGAAGGCCGCAAAATTACGTTTGCACGTCCGGTCGTCTATGACAGGAAAACAGGAATCGACATTACCGACGACTGTGAATTCGTAATCGACTATACCGGAAAGAACCATGAGAAGACAGAAACAGTCTCAAAGACCAAGGGAAAGGCAAACCTCAAGGCAGATGACGTTGCTTCTCTCATAAAGGATGACTGGGTATGCGACACTTACGGAAAGGAAATGAAGTGCCCTATAGTGCATGTCTACGTGAACTGCAAGGGATATGAATCCGAGAAATTCGGTCTTTCGCTTGACTGGTACCAGGACAAAATCTATATAAACGCATCCCTTGAACAAAAAGCCGGGGAATGACGTGAACGTTGTCGTCCTGACCAAAAATCCTGATTCATGCACCTTTGATTCATATCTGCGGCGCAAGGGATATTTTCCTATCATCTGCCCGGATATGAATCTTGTGGTTGATTTTCACAGGGAGCGCGGAATCGGGATCCTGCTTTGTGATTTCAGGTTTTTCGGATTTGAATCCAACAATCCCTATGAAAGCATCGCTGAAAAAACATGCGGGGAAAAAATTCCTTTCGTGTTTTACAACGACCCTTTCCCTGATTTTACCAAGGAATGCTTCATTGAAAAATGGGAGCGCACTTTGTCGGAATATTATGGTTCCGTAAACGACAGTACGCATGAATTCCTTGAATGCCTTTCTTCTGCCGTAATCTGTGCCGCAGTGCAAAAAGACGGCGCTGAGGTGAAAAGCGTGCAGAAAAACGAAAGCCGCATGGACGTTCTCAAAAAACTGAAGGAAATGCTCAGAATGCCGAATTCGAAATTCAGCCTGTTCGAGCTTTTTTTCAGGAATCCGGGTGAATCGATAGACGGTGCGGAGCTTTGCCGTAAAATGTGGAGCCGCGATGATTCCAAGGCAATGGCTAACCTCTATGCCTATATAGCGTATATCAGAAAAAGACTCCTTGAATTTCCTCAGCTTGAAATGGCGATCGTAAAAAGCCAGAAAGGAAAGTATGTTTTTGACGTGAACCAGGACGCGCTCGAAAATTTCAGGGAAAAAATAAATGGAGAAAAATTATGAAGAAAACGTTTGCCGCTGTTTTTTCCGCAGTGCTTTTGTGCGCATCTTTTTTTGGGTGCAAGTCTGCAAGGCAGATTGACATTGCTGATTATTCACCGATTGCCGTTGTTTCGGTTTATTCGAATTCATCTGTTCCGTGGTACGTAAAAAACAGCGGAAGAAACACTGACGAAAGCACTACTGCCGGCGGTCTTATTTCTTCTGACCTGAACAAATTCATCGAAAAGGACAACCCGGAATACAAAACCGTACAGGAAAGGATTGACCAGGCCGCTGAAATACTGATTGCCGCGCTTGAAGAAAACGGTGTCAGCGTAAAAAGCAGGGAGGCTCTCCATGAATCTGACGTGTACAAAAGCTCGTTCAACAAATTCATGCAGGATGCGGACACATGGACCAATGCCGACGGTTTCATGGCGCTTGATTACAGCGGAAAGTCACGCAACAGGAAGATTGCATCCCAGACCGGAGCAGGAGGAACCATGTTTGCGGAATTCATATTCCAGAAAGAAAAAGTCCAGGACGGATTTTTTGATTCCAGGGTTGCGGCAAGGGTCACCCTCAAAGTTTATGTGGCTGACGCAGAGGGAGAAAAAGTGCTCTACAAGACATACAGCGGCATTTCACCTGATTCCGTCGATTACAAAAACGGAGCATGGGAAAGGGATGTTGTCGTGGGCTATTTTCCCGGCGTGATTGAATCTGTCGTGAACCGCTTCATCATGGACTATACCGGACATGTGCCTGAAAACGCTTCCGGTTCATCTTCCGGTGAGGAAACCGAATCAACGTCGCTTTCTCAGAGCATCATGTACGGAAATCAGTAGTTCTTCAAAAAGCTCAGCTTAAGGTCCTTCAGTTTTTCGCTGATCGAAACCTTGTATATGTGCGGATTCAGGATCCTCTTGTATGAATCGTCGAATGCAGTCATTTCGTCGGTCATCCTTTTCCGGCTTATCCTGATCTGCTCAGGGTCGGGGATTCTTTGCCCAATGCGGAGTCCCCCCGTCATCTTTTTTTTCAGCATGGGACTTACGCTTTCTGCGGTGAACGAAAAATGCCTGTAGTCTATCATCGGGTGGTAGTAGCGGTATTCTTTTCCCTTTTCAATGATTTCGTTTTCAAGGGAGATTATGTCGCCTTTTGCCATGCCGTTTTCATCGTACAAGCGGTACACGTTTTTTATTCCTGGGTTCGTGGCTTTTGTAGGATTGTCGCTGATTTTCATTACCGGTATCATGCTGCCTGTCTCTGGATCCGTCCTTGCGCACATTTTATAGACACCCGAAAAGCTTGATTCGGTTCCTCCGGTGACCATGTTCGTTCCGACTCCCCAGCTGTCAACCGGTGCGCCGCATGATTTAAGGGCAGAGATTATTTCTTCCGTAAGCTCGTTCGACACCGTGATGAATGCGTCCGGGAATCCTGCATTGTCAAGCTCTTTCCTTACTTCCTGCGAAAGATACGCTATGTCTCCTGAATCAAGGCGCACGCCGAATTTGTGTCCCTGTGCATAAAGCTTTGAGCCGACTTTTATTGCGTTCTTTATGCCTGATTTCAGTGTGTCGTATGTGTCGATCAGAAATATTGAATTTTCTGGATAGATTTTTGCGTATGCTTCGAATGCCTCAAGCTCGGTCGGAAATGAAAGCACCCATGAATGTGCCATAGTCCCTGCCGCCGGGATTCCGTATGTCTTTGCTCCCAGAGTATTGCTTGTGGAACACGCTCCGCCTATGAATGCAGCCCTTGTCGCGCTCATGGCACCGTCAATTCCCTGCGCCCTCCTGAGTCCGAATTCAAGTATGTCCTGTTTTCCGCTTGCAAGCCAGACCCTTGCCGTTTTTGTTGCGATCAGCGTCTGGAAGTTGCATTGGTTCAGTATCAGCCCTTCGATTATCTGCGCCTGGATCAGATCCGCGTGTATCCTGATCACCGGTTCCTGCGGAAAAATAAGGGAGCCTTCGTCAAAGCTGTAGAGGTCGCCTGTAAAACGGAAATCTTTTAAATAATCCAGAAAACCGTCTTCGAATATTCCCTGCGATTTTAGGAAACTGACGTCGCTTTCTGAAAAAGTGAATCCGGAGAGCATGTCCATGCATGTTTCGATTCCTGCAAAAACCGAAAATCCTCCGTTGAAAGGATGCTTCCTGAAAAAAACGTCGAAGACCACCGGAAAATCCATGCCCTGCTTCCAGTATCCCTGCGCCATCGTGAGTTCGTAGAAATCGGTGAATAATGCGCTCCTTGCGCCGTCAGTATGTCCGTCCATAATCAGTTGCTCGGCCTCTTGCAGTATTTGTACGTGAACCATGCTCCTGCATAGCGCCCTATGAATCTTGATGCCGCAGCCTTGAATTTCCACTTGAAAGCCCAGAGTGAATAAAGCTTTCCCTTGCGTGATTTTTTGATGCAGTGTTCTACTGTTTTTTCCGGATCCTTTCCGTGCCTTACTTTTTTGCGCGCTCCTTTTGATGCGACGTTTGCAAATTCAGTGCTTACGGGGCCGGGACAGAGTGCAGTGACGGATATTCCCTTGTGCCTGAGTTCCGCCGCTATTGCTACGGAAAAGCTGAGTACATAGGCTTTGCATGCGCCGTATACCGCAAAGTTTCCCAGGGGCATGAAAGATGCCAGTGAAGCAGTGTTTATTATGCGCGAGCCTTTTTCCATGTATGGAAGCGCAAATCCAGTGATTCCGGTGAGGGAAGTGCAGTCCAGGTCTATCATGTCCATTTCGCGGCCGGTGTCAGTGTCTGCGAATTCACCGTATGTTCCGAATCCTGCATTGTTTACGAGGACGTTTATCCTGATTCCGCCTTCGGATATTGAGTTTTCGGTGTCAAGGAGCTTTTTTACTGCACATGCGCCCTGCTTTCCGCTTATGTCCATCGGTATGCATTTTACGGAAGGGTATGTTCCGCCGTACCGTTCTTTTTCCGCTTCTATCCTGGCTTTGGTTTCTTCAAGCCTGTCAGTCCTGCGTGCGATTATCCAGATTTCATCCGATGCAAGTTTTTCCGTGCCTGCGTCCTTTGAAAAATCCGCGCTTTCTTTTGCCAGCTGGCTTGCAAAGCTTACGCCCATGCCGCTGGATGCACCGGTTACGATTATAAGTCTCTTCATGGAAAAGATTATATCATATAGAACCGCGTTGTTTAAGTGCGTTTATGGAAAGACCTAAATTCTTTTTACGAGCATGAAAAGCTGCCTTCTTGTGATTGTCGTGTATACAGGTCTTCCGTGCGGACAATGAGGGTCGGGGAGGAGCAGTGCCTGTTCTGCAATCCATGCCGCTGTCTTTTCGTCGAGCATGTCACCGTCCATTACAGCCATCCTGCATGCAGTGCTTGCCGCAACCGCGTTTATCATGTCGTGGGGATGTATCCTCCTGTCCAGTAGATCCCTTGCAAGGTCTGCCTCGCTTCCTTTCCATCTTGCGGGAACCGTCGTGAATTCCCATCTTCCTTTGCCGCAGTTTTTTCCGGTGAATCCTGCTTCCTCAAGCGAATCTGATATTTCCGAAAGATACTTGTCGTCGGCTTCCGAATCTGTGTTCACCGTGTACGGAACCAAAAGCTCCTGTTTTTCTCCGGCCGCATCCATTATCTGATTGTATATGTACCGTTCGTGCGCCGCATGCTGGTCGATTATGTAGAGGGTCGAATTTTTTTCTGCAATCAGAAAAGTCCCTAGTGCGGATCCTACGAAATGGAATCCGTTTTTTTCGTCGTCGAATTTTCCGGGAATGTAATTCGGTTTTATGACGGTGCTTTCTTCTTCATGAACTGCCGGTGCAGCAGCCAGCTCCGCAAGCTTTTCGACGTAAGATTTGGTTGCCGAAGTTTCTGCTGGTTTTCCGGACGGGAAGTTTTCCGTAGTGCGCCTGAAAAATGAAGAACGCCTGTCGCTTCCTGAAAGATATGTTTTTTCATGTATGCCCGTGCTTTGGGTTGCGCTTTTGGATGATCCGTATCCGTATGAAGGTTCGTCCGCGGTTTTTACGGCACTTCCGAAATCTAGGTCAACGCTCCTGCATTCAAGGTCTTCCGCCTGCATGACCATGGACTTCATCGTGTACTGCTTGAAAAAATTCCTTGAAGTCATGCTCACCTGATGGTGCAACGGGTTAAGGTCCTTGAACCTTGCCTCTTTTTTTGCCGGATGTATGTTGAAGTCAACCAGGGAGGGATCCATAGTGACGAAAAGACATGCTACCGGGTGGGTTCCGTTCGGGAAAAATCCCTGCGCTCCGTATTCTATTGCCTGCACTAGCGAATATTCGTTTATTTTTCGTCCGTTTACGTAGACCGAAATGTTTTTCCTGTTGCTCCTTGAGACCGATGGCGAACCGACGATAAGCGAGAATGACCATGAGCCGTCGCCTGAATCCGATGAGACTTCATGGAAATCGTCTTCGCTTTCAAAAAATTCCATGGTCTGTACGAAGCGCTCCGCAAGTGACTTTGCTTTCGGAAGAACGAGCTTTTTTTCTCCGTCCATGGTCAGGCTGAACGATATGTCTGGTCTTGCAAGTGCTTTTTCTTCAAAAGTCGTGCGGCATAGGATTCCTTCGCTTGCCGGGCGTTTTAAAAACTGCCTTCGTGCCGGAAAGTTTTCAAACAATGCCGAAGTCTGGACGATGGTTCCCTTTGCCGATGCTGCCTGAGAGATTATGTGGTCTTCAGTTACGGACGCATTCATCCTCCATCCGCCGGAAGTTATTTCAAGACGGCTCACCGCAGCCATTGACGAAAGTGCTTCTCCTCGGAAACCAAGGGTCGTCAGCCTAAGCAGATCCGTTTCGGTTGAAATCTTGCTGGTTGCATGCGGCCGCGCACAGTTTTCAAGGTCATCCTTGGTCATGCCGCATCCGTTGTCGATCACGCGGATTTTTTCTATTCCGCCTCCGCTTATTTCAACCGATATCTCCGAAGCCCCGGAATCAACTGCATTGTCCATAAGCTCGCGCACTATTGCGTTCGGTCTGTCTATGACTTCGCCTGCGGCAATTTTTCTTGCGACTTCTGCATCGAGCCTGCGCACCGGTTTTCTTACGTCCGTCTTGATCTGATCTTCCATTTTATCCGTTCCGTGTTCCGTTTACTTCCGTGCTGGGCGTGAACAAATCAAGCACAGGAGCGTCACCCTGGTCATCCTTTGATTTTTTTGCGCGCACGCTTTTCTTTTTCTGCGGCTCTTCACCGGAAGCTTCTTCATCCGGAGCCTCATCATCTGCCGGGGAATTCATGAGGATCTGGATTTTTCCTTCGATTGCGTCAAGCTCCTTTTCCATTCCCTTTGCAAGCTTGATTCCTTCCTCAAAATTTTTAAGAGCGTCCTCAAGGGTTATGTCGCTGCGTTTTATTGCTTCGCTGAGTTCTTCAAGCCTTTTGAGCTTTTCTTCAAAATTCTTCATATAATCTCCTTAAGAAACCGTCGCGGTGATTTTTCCTTTCGCCGGCCGTATTATGATTTCCGCACCCTTTTCCGTTTCATCCGGGCTTCTGATGACTTTTCCGGTCTTTGCGTCGGTCACCATCGAATAGCCCCTGTCAAGTATGGTCTGCGGATTGCAGTTTTCCAAAGTCTGCACGCAAGAGCTGATTTTCATGCGCCGTTTTTCAATAAGTGCGGAGATGCTTTCGTTAAGTTCCTCACGCGCCGAATCAAACCTGATCTGAAGCGGCTGTTCTATTCTCCTGAACCTTTCTTCCATGTTTTCTGGCTGGAACAATCTGAGCGTAAGCTTAAGATGCTCTATGCGCTTGGAAAGAATTTCATGCATTCCGTCCTTCATGTACTGGATTGAGTCGATTATGTCCTGCTTTACCGGAACCGCAAGCTCGGCTGCTGCAGAAGGAGTGGGTGCCCTTACGTCGCATGCATAGTCAGTGAGCGCCCAGTCTATTTCATGGCCCACCGCAGAAACCGTCGGTATTTCGGAATCAGCCGCTGCACGCACGACACTCTCGTCACTGAACGGAAGAAGGTCTTCAAGTGAACCTCCGCCGCGGCCAATTATGAGCACGTCGCACAATTTCCATCTGTTTGCGGCACGTATCATCTGCACTATAGTTTCGGCTGCACCTTCACCCTGTACTTGAGCCGGAAATACGATGACGTTCACCTTGTCGTTCCTGCGCCGTATTATCTGAAGGACGTCCCTCAATGCGGCTCCTGTGGGGCTTGTGACAATTCCGACCGTTGAAGGATATGCAGGAAGCTGTTTTTTGCGCGCTGAATCAAAAAGACCTTCGGCTGCAAGGAGCCTTTTCCTCCGCTCGATCATTTCCATTATGTCGCCCGTACCGGATGTCTGCATGGACGTTATTATGATCTGGTAGTTTCCCCTTGGCCCGTAGACAGAAATGCTTCCGCGCACGTTGACCATCATGCCGTCCTTTGGCTTGAAATTGAGGCCTGCTGCCCGACCCCTGAACATTACGGCGGAAATCTGGCTTTCCTTGTCTTTAAGTACGAAATACAAATGCCCCGAAGCGGAATTTTCCTTGAAGTTCGATATTTCCCCCTTGAGCATGACATTGGGGAAAGTCCCTTCGAGCATGTTTTTTATAAGCGTCGTCAGCTGTGTGACGGTCATCAGATTATCTTTTTCTTCCATGTTTGTCTATGCGATTCTACATCAAAAAACTTTGATTATCAATTCCAAACCGTGGGCCGGGAAATTCTTTTCTTAACTCGCTTAAAAATACTTCCGATAGTGGAAAAGATGAAACGTATTGTTTTTTTATTTGCAGGTTTTGATTTTACTCACGCATTTGACAAGGCATTTGCTTCAGTGTCGGCGTTTGACCGTACCCTTGTCTGGGCTAAGGGGCTTTGTCCTGAAAGTGAAATCTATGTCGCTGTCAATGATAAAACCAGTTCGTCCGTGCGTGAGGCTTTGGAATCATCCGGGACAAGCGCAAAAACAATCTGCAGAAATGACTGGAACACAAAAATCCTTCTGGAGCAGATGTCAAGATCGGCGTCACAGTCATCGGCTGATTATGTCGTGTACACTTTGGCCGACCGTCCTTTTTTGGATGCCGACCTTAGCCGGAAAGTGATTGAAAATCATGAGGAATACCTTGCGGAATACACCTTTGCAGACGGATATCCTTTGGGATTCGCTCCTGAAACAATAGATTCCGGCGCTCTGGGGATAATTTCAACCCTTGCTTCCCGTGAAGATTCTGATTCAGGGACAAAGCCGGTTTCTGCATCAAGCATATTTTCCGTAATGCAGAAGGACATAAACTCATTTGAAATAGAAGCCGTGATTGCGCCGAAGGATTACAGGATGCTCCGCCTTGATTTTTCATGCGGAACGAAAGCGAATTTCCTTTCATGCAGGTCTCTCTATGATTCTGCCCTTGATTCAAAAATTCCTTTCAATGCATCTTCTCTTACCGGGCTTGCCGAAAAATCAGTGAAAGTGCAGAGGACGGTTCCTGCGTTCTACAACATACAGATATCCGCAAGATGCTGGACGGAATCAGTTTACAGCCCTTATTTTGCGGCTTTCGAAAAAAAGTATTCTTCATCTCCGCTTGACCTTTCGTTCAACTCATCCAAAATCATGCGCCTTGAGCAGTTCAGGGCATTGGTAAGCAGCATAGCCGAATTCTCCGAGACAGCGGTTGTCGGATTGGGCGAGTGGGGCGAACCGATGTGCGTTGACAACATAAGCGACTATATTTCCGCAGTGCTTGAGCATCCTGGTCTTTCTGTCCTTGTGGAAACTGACGGCATACTCATAAGGCAGGAGACGGTCGAAAAGATTGCGGCTGCCGTAAAATCTGCCGTGCCTAGGACAAGCGGGGAAGCACCTGTCACATGGATCGTGAGCGTGGATGCCTTTACCGCAGAAAAATACGGGGCGCTCCATCCAAGGTTCGCTACGGATGAAAAAGGAGTCCAGCTTTTGGAATGCAACAGCGCGTTTGCAAAGGCGGTCAATGCGGTTTCAATATTGGAAACATATTTTGAAGGATGCGTATATCCCCAGATGCTCAGGATGAATGCAAATGAAGATGAGCTTGAGCAGTTCTACAGATTCTGGCACGGAAAGGATTCTCCGTCAAAAGGAAAGATAATAATACAAAAATACGATCATTTCTGCGGTCTTATGCCGGATGAAAAGCCTGCCGACCTCTCTCCGCTCAAAAGAAATCCGTGCTGGCATCTTAAGCGCGACATGGTTGTCTTGTGGAACGGTGACGTGCCTTTCTGCAGGGAGTGGATTCTGGATAATTCCGTCGGGAATGTTTTTGAGATGAGCGTGAAGGCTGTCTGGGAGAAGTTGGAGGATTTTTCACAAAAAGATATAGACTGCTGCAATTGTCTTTGTTCCAAAACTTCATTGCCGGACGTTCGGTTCGATGAAAAATGCGGTGCCTGCGATGAATACTATACCTACAACTTTTAACCAGCGCATAATCGACAGGACCATCCTTGGCGGGGTGGAGACGGATTCAAAGATCCTCATGCCCGTGACCTGCCTTGTGCTGAACAGAAGCGGAAATTCATACAGGAACATGGTTTTCGACAAGCTGATCTACCAGGGCTTCGAAAAAGTCATCTGGATTGAATCTAACATAGGCGGAAGGACAAGCTCAACCCAGCTAAAGGGAAGGCACCTTGACGAGCTTTCATCCCAATATCCGACCGTTAAATTCCTTGTTCCGAACGACACGGTGGACTATGTTTCGATCGGCGACATGATAAACCTTGGGATGCAGGAAGCGGCCTCTCCGTATGTGCTGGTTCTTTTTGACGACATGTGCACGGACTCGTTCCAGATTCCCATTTCGATAGTAAATCATCTGGTGGAGAAAAAAGCGTTCTGCCTGTGCCCTAAGCTTGTGACCCAGAACCAGCAGGTGCTTCCGGTAAGATTTTCACCCAGCGAAAAAAAATCTGTGTTCGAGATGGAATCTTCACTGACCATGGCGAGCGGCAACAGGACTTTCTATGCGTCGGACTGGGCGGGGCTTTACAACAGGGACAAATTCATGCAGCTCGGAGGAATCGACTATACCATAACCACGGACTACTGGCAGAAGATGGATCTTTTTTTCCGTTCGTGGCTCTGGGGCGAGGAGACGCTTCTTGATCTTTCGCTTTCTTTTACATATTCCGGGGAAGTGCACGTGGAAAACCGGACGCGCAACATGTCATACCTGCGTTTCTATCTTAAGAACCTTCTCCCGGTATACAGAAATGAGGAGGCGCAGATTCCCCTCACTTATTTTTTTGCATTCAAGCACAAAAATCTTTGCGGGCTGAAAGAATCCTACATTCTTTTTAAAAACGCAAGGGACTGGGTTACGGTGAACAGATACAGGTTCAAGACCGATGCCGGTGATTTCATAAAAAAATGGCAGGAAAGCGACGCAGTTTCGGTCGGAAAGGGCGTTTAGCTTGTTGGAGGGGTAATGATTTCGGATAGCGGTGAAAATAAAAAGCGCCTGGTGCTTGTCGTGCAGTGCAGGCTTTCGTCAACGAGGCTTCCAAGAAAGGCGCTCCTTGATTTGCATGGAAAGGCTTTGATCGAATGGAATCTTTGCGCTATGAAAAAGGTTCCTGCAGATGATTATTATCTTGCGACGGATGAGGACAGTTTTCCTGAGCTTAAGCCGCATGCTGAAAAATGCGGTTTCAAAATCTTCGCAGGATCAAGGGAAGACGTGCTTGACCGTTTCTGCAAGGTGATCGAGCTTTCGTCCGCGGATGTTGTGGTCAGGGCAACCGCCGACAATCCGTTTTTGTTCTACGAGGCTGCCTGTGAAATGATTTCCGTCTGGAATGAGAGGGCTGCTTCGGAAAAAATCGACTACCTTACTTTTTCGGGGCTTCCGCATGGTTCGGGAGTAGAAATGTTCGATGCACATTCGCTTTTGGATGCCGCAAAAAAAACTGATTCCCCGTATGACCATGAGCATGCAGGGCCTGCGCTTTACAATCATGGAGAAAGATACAACTCAGTTTTCATGCCTGCTCCAGAAAAATACCGCTTCCCTGATCTCCGCACTACGGTTGACACATACCCGGACTACATACGTGCGCAGAAAATAGCTGATTTTCTTTTTGAAAAGGGACTGGAGCCTCCTTTTTCATACGACGGCATATTGAGCGCATTTGAAAAAACTGCAATAAAAAATCCGGTGATCCTTATTCCGAGCGTGGAAAAGGGGCATGGAACCGGACACCTGCACCGCTGCCTTGACCTTGCGCTTGAAAACGGATGGGACGTATACATACCGGAAAACGCAACTCTTGAGCAATGTGGTGCGCTCGTTGAAAAAGCTTTCGGACATGGGCTGAAGGAATATCAGGTAGTAAAAAGCCTTGACTGGATCGAGCTTTACAGCCTTGCCGTGCTTGATTCATTCTGTACTCCTGAAAACCTCATAAAAAAGATTTCTCAGAAATGCACGGTCTGTGCGCTTGACGAAGGCTCCCAGAAAACCGAGTGCATTGAATATCTCCTTGACATAATTCCTTCTGCAGGGATAGAGCGCAGGGCAAATCTTTCTGAACCTGCATTCATACCGCTTCCGAAAAAACGCAAGGCAGAATCTTCCGTCGAAGCAAAAATACATGCGGCCATAGTCGTATTGGGCGGCGAAGATCCGGGATCCCTTTCCGTTCCTGCTGCAAAGGCCATAGCAATGAATTCCGTTTATGTGACGGTCGTGGCTTCAAGCGAAAAGTCGGTGCCAGAAATGGAAGCTTTTTTTGATGACGATGTAAGGCAGTACATAAAAGTGGTTCCGCCGGTTGAAAACCTTAAGGAAAAGCTTTCGGACTATGACCTTGTTGTGACTCACTACGGATTCACTGCTTTTGAGGCTTCTGCTGCCGGTTGTGCGGTAATCCTTTTGGGAACGACCGTCCTGCACGAAAAACTTTCTGAAAAATATGGTTTCGTATGCATCAGCCCGGAAAACATAAACGCCGGTGTTTTCAAGGAAAAAATGGATGATCCTCCGTCACTGCACAGGAATTTCGAGAACAGCACGGGAAAATCCCTTGGTGAATATATCGCTCTTCTTTCAAGGGGACTTCCGCTTTCTTGTCCGGTCTGCCGCTCAGGTCATGATTCTTCATCTCCTCTTGTCGCGCGTATTCCGGAAAGAACGTTCAGGCGGTGCAAAAAATGCGGCATGCTCTATCAGTCATGGACGGTTCAGTCAGTTCAGACAGAATACAACCGCGGATATTTTTATGAGGATTATGAAAAGCAGTACGGAAAGACCTATGAAGATGATTTTTATTCGATAAAATCCCAGGGAGTCAGGAGAATCGGAAACATAGAGCGTGTTTTCCACTGCGGTCACCACACTTCGACCGGTTCAGTGCTTGACATAGGATGTGCGCTCGGACCGTTCCTTGATGCTGCGGGGGATGCCGGATGGCAGGTCTATGGAACCGACATTTCCCGTGATGCCGTGGAGTATGTAAGGACTAAGCTCAAATATCCGGCTGTGTGCGCTTCTTTCCCGGATTCTGACATTGCAGCTGAATTCGGCGTTGAATCTTTCGATGCCGTTACGATGTGGTATGTCATAGAGCATTTCCAGGATTTGGATTCCGTATTGAAGGCCGTGTCGAAGCTCGTCAAAAAAGGCGGCGTATTTGCATTCAGCACTCCGTCTGCATCGGGCGTGAGCGGAAGATATTCGACCCAGTCGTTTTTCGAGCAGAGTCCTTCCGACCACTACAGCCTCTGGGAACCGAAACGTGCGGCTTCTATATTGAAAAAATACGGATTCAAGGTGTGCAGGATCGTCCCGACCGGAATACACCCCGAAAGATTTCCGTCCGCAAAAAAACACGGGTGGAAACGCGGTGATTTCCAGTTCAAGGTATTGGAAAAAATGAGCCTTGCAAGAAAACTTGGTGATACGTTCGAATGCTATTGCAGGAAGGTGCGCTGATGGAAGATAAATATGTCATGATCCTTGGAGCCGGTCTTATGCAGAGGCCTGCAATGGAAGCCGCCAAGGAACTCGGTTACAGGACTCTCGTGGTGGATGCGAATCCCGGTGCAGCGTGCGTTTCCTATGCCGACAGGTTTGAGCCTGTTGACCTCAAGGACAAGGAAGGAATAGCGTCCCTTGCAAAATCGATGGGAAAATCCCTTTGCGGAATCTTTACCGCCGGAACTGATTTTTCCGCATCCGTTTCATATGCCGCGGAAAAGTGCTCGCTTGTGTCGCATTCGTATAAGGCGGCATGCAATGCAAGCAACAAGATATTGATGAGGGAATGCTTTGAAAAATCCGGGGTTCCTTCACCGTCGTTCTCCAAAATCCACAGAAGCCAGATTGCGTCCGTGCTTGACCCTAAAATCCTTTCTTCAATGGAATTCCCGAAGGTCGTAAAACCCTCCGACAACATGGGTGCTCGCGGATGCCGTCTTGTGCGCAGAAAAGAAGAATTCCTTTTTGCCGTTGAGGATGCCGTGAGAAATTCAAGGACAGGAACCGCAATCCTTGAAGATTACATGGAAGGCCCCGAATATTCGATAGATGCTGTGGTCTATGACGGAACGGTCACCATAACGGGATTTGCCGACCGCCATATTTTCTATGAGCCTTATTTCATCGAGATGGGTCACACAATGCCCAGTGCGGCTGACGAAAAAAAACGCCGTGAGCTTATCCTTACGTTCGTCCGCGGAATAAAAGCGCTTGGCCTTACAGCGGGCGTTGCCAAGGCAGACATAAAATACACCGCCGAAGGACCCATGATAGGGGAGATTGCGGCACGTCTTTCAGGCGGATACATGTCTGGCTGGACATATCCGTATGCGTCCGGGATGAACCTCACCAAGCAGGCACTCATGATTTCACTGGGGCTTGAACCTGAGGAGCTTCTTAAAAAAAGGGTGAAGCTTGACATTGAGGGCGCGCCCTGCGGAATCTACGAAGTGCCGTGTTCATGTACGAGCGCCGAGCGTGCGTGGATTTCAATGCCTGGAACGATAAAGGAAATCTACGGGTTTGAAAAATGCGCCCTGCATCCTTTCATAAAAAACTGCATGTCAAGGACAAAAAAAGGTGACAGGGTTGATTTCCCGCGCAACAACGTTGAAAAATGCGGCAACGTGATTTCCCTTTCGGAAGATTATGCCCTTGCCGTCTCAAATGCGGAGGATGCCGTGTCTGACGTGGTTCTAAGGCTTTCCACAGACAATCCTGAATCTGAAGTTTTCCTCATGGGCGTGACGAAAAAATCCGAATCCCGTTTTCCGCCGGACGCTTTCCAGATTGATGCCGGAACAAGGAAAGAGCTTGATTCATACCTCAAGGATGCTGGATTCATTTCCGAGGGTGAAAAAACTTCGGCAAAAATACCTGTGTGCCT
>JAFOTA010000207.1 GCA_017421145.1 Treponema sp. | reverse complement strand
TAAAGATAAGAAACATCGGTTTCAGCCACAAATTGTTTCTAAGTATGTGAAAGTCGTCAAGAAAAAAGTAAAAGTAAAGCATCTTTTAAGTCATAGTTCGGGTATTCAAGATGAACGAGGATATCTAACAAGAGAACAAAGAATATATGGTGATGATAATTTAGCCTTGGAATATTTAGATAAATTAGATCATTTACATTTCGAACCAGGCACATTTTACGAATACGAAAATCCAACATATGTTCTTTTAGGTCGTTTAATAGAGCGAATAAGTAATAAATAATCTTCCAAAACAGCGTCCAAAAGCAAAAATCCCCTGAATTCGCCATGATTTCGGGGGAAATTCATCTAAAAATCCTCAAAAAAAAGGCTTAAAAAAGCTTAAAACACTGGTTTTAGTTGTTTTTCCAACGGATCTAATTTATAATATAGTTATATTAAGCTATCTTATCAGCATAGTAAAAAAGTCGTTTTGGAGTGGAGTAAAGTCCGGTGTCCTGATTCAAGCCGGATAAATATGCAGCTGATTTTTTATGGAGATTTATGCTATGAATGAGAGTATCCAATCAGATGCATTGGTCAAATTCAAGACCAGGCTGTTCGTTTATTATTTGTGCATGTTCTATGTCCCTGTCGCAGTGAGTACCGTGACGCTTATCTGGCTGAAAGTCCTCACGCCCGAGCAGGTGGGTCTAGGTTTTTCAACCCCGGCGGCAATCATCGGATTCGGCGGCCTCAACGTGTTCATCTATGCATGGTGGTTCACGCAGACAAAGCGGGTCAAGAGCTTCGACACAAAGGATCCTGAGTCGGTCAAAAAAGTGAACAATACCGCAAAGCATTTTACGACGGTCACGCTTATAACCGCAGTTCTGAATTCTTTTATGTCTGCCGCAATCGTACAGATTGCTTTTGGTTTCAGGCACATAGAAATAGACGTGCTTCCGATATATGAGATCGGTCTTGGCGACGTGTTCTTGTATTCGCTTCTGTTCTACATTTTGTTCCTTCAGAATTTTGAGGAAGCATTGCACAACGTTCCGTTCAGAAAAGAATTCAAGGGCATGTCGCTTACAAAACGGAGGATTCTCGTAAGTATGTTCGGATCCTGCGGTTCTTTGCTGCTTACCGTAAGTCCGGCTTGTGTACAGGTGCTCAAAGATTTTCCTATAGCAAAGCTTTTCTGGTCATACATGTTCCCGGAAGGTTTGGTAGGCATTGCGGGAGTAGTCTTTGCAAATTACCTTCAGATGAGGGGAACTAGCTGGAGGCTGGAGCTTATCGCTGAATTCACGAAGCGTGTCGCACAGAAAGATTATACCGGAGCCGAGCTTAAAGTCGAAAGCCGCGATGATTACGGTCTTTTGATAAATGACCTGAACATGTTCCAGACAACCACGAAAGAACTTCTCCACGACATTGAATCTTCAGTAGAGGAATCAATTCAGACTGCGGACAACGTAAGCACGAACATGACGGAAACATCATCCGCCGTCGAGCAGATTATGGCGAACATCGAAAGCGTAAAAAACCGTGTGGGAAATCAGGCCGCTGCGGTGGATAAAAGCGACAGCACCGTCTCAAACATGATAGAAAGCATCAAGGAACTCAACACCAACGTCAACGCGCAGATTGATGAAGTGGCAAGCTCCTCAAGCACGATAGAAGAAATGGTCGCGAACATCGGTTCAGTAACGAACATCCTTGACGGAAACTCAAAGACGGTTGAAGAACTTACGGCTGAATCAGAAAACGGACGCGTGAAAATCAACGAGGCGGCAAACCTTGCAAAGACAGTCCTTGACAAATCAGCAGGCCTTATGGAAGCTTCATCCATTGTCCAGAGCATCGCAAGCCAGACAAACCTCCTTGCCATGAACGCCGCAATCGAAGCAGCACATGCAGGGGAGTCCGGAAAAGGTTTTGCAGTCGTCGCCGATGAAATCCGCAAACTTGCAGAACAGTCAAATACGCAGGGAAAGAAAATCGGTTCGCAGCTGAGCGAGCTTCAGGGAATAATCGAAAATGTTTCCGTCAACATGAAGGAGGTTCAGAATCAGTTTGAGATTGTCTTCGATCTGACCAATAAAGTGCAGGAACAGGAGACGGTAATCAAAAATGCAATGGCACAGCAGAATGCAGGAAGCGCACAGGTCTTGCAGTCAATCAGTGAAATCAAAAGCTCCACTGAAATCGTAAAAGCGAATTCAAACATCCTTTACGAAGGCGGACAACAGATCGGCACTGAAATGCAGAACATTGCGAACGTCACGAACGAAATCACGAATTCGATGAACGAAATGGCATCCGGTTCAGGACAGATTATAAAAGCAGTTGAACTGTGCCAGACTTTGAGCGAAGAAAACCGCGCGAACCTCACCGGACTTAGAAAAGAAGTGAGCATGTTCAAAATATGATGCATTGAACAAAAAAAGCCGGCTGACCAAAAATCAACCGGCTGATTCTTTTTTAACTTGTTATTTTATTCTTCTTCATCCTGAAGGGCATCGTATCCGCTTTCGCCCGTGCGCACTTTTACTACGCTGTCAACAGGGTATACGAAAATCTTTCCGTCTCCGATGTGGCCTGTGTACAAGGATTTCTTTGCCGTTTCAACGACCGTTTCAACCGGAACCTTGCTCACGACAATCTCGACCTTGATCTTTGGAACAAGATTTATTTCGACCGGAACACCGCGGTAATATTCGCTCTTTCCCTTCTGCATTCCGCATCCCATTACGTTTACGACCGTCATTCCCGTTATGCCGATTGAGTTCATAGCATCCTTAAGTTCATCAAACTTGTTCTGCCTTGTGATGATTACGACCTTGTGCATGAGTGCGTCTGATGATGCCGGACGTGTCGCAGGAACAAGCTGGCTTTCCGCTCCTGGAATCTTAACGCCGTATTCTTTTGCTTCTGCAAGCTCTTCTGAACTGTAGGAGATTGCGAATCCTGCGTAAGAAGAATCAAGTCCGTGCTCAAGCTTGTCAAGACCGATGATTTCTTCTTCCTTGGTGACGCGGAGTCCCATAAGCTTCTTTATGACAAGGAATGTAAGCGTTATAGTTACGACTGTCCAGACTATCGTGACTCCCATACCGCCCAACTGCTTTCCAAGCTGCTCAAATCCACCGCCGTAGAAAAGACCTTCCTTGATTCCTGCAAGAGAGAATCCAGGCGCTGTTCTTGTTGCAAAAAGACCGACTGCAATCGTTCCCCAGATTCCGTTGAGCATGTGAACCGCAACGGCACCAACCGGATCATCGATGTGGAGCTTGTGATCCAGGAACCAGACTCCGAACACTACGAGAAGACCAGCCACAACGCCGATCACTGCAGCACCGGCACAATCCGTGACATCGCAAGGAGCCGTGATTGCAACCAAACCTGCAAGAGATGCGTTCAGACACATTGAAACATCAGGCTTGCCATACTTGATCCATGTGAAAATCATCGTGGTTACAGTAGCTACCGCAGGGGCAACCGTTGTCGTAAGGAACACTGAACCGAGCGTCGAAATGTCAGTTGCAGCCGCACCGTTGAATCCGTACCAACCGAGCCAGAGGATAAACACCCCCAAAGCACCGATCGTGATGTTGTGTCCTGGGAATGCATTGACCTTCGTAATCTTTCCGGCCTTGTTGCGTATGAACTTTCCGATTCTCGGCCCTTCCATCCATGCACCGATCAAAGCGCAGATACCGCCGACCATGTGGATGCAGTTTGAACCGGCATAATCATGGAATCCCCACTGTGCAAGGAATCCGCCGCCCCATACCCAGTGAGCTTCAATCGGATATATGACGGCACTGATGATTGCTGAATATACGCAGTATGATGAGAACTTGGTGCGCTCTGCCATTGCACCGCTTACGATTGTTGCAGTCGTGGCACAGAACACAAGGTTGAATACGAAGTTTGAGAAGTCAAAGGTCGCATACTGAGTGAACACGCTGAAGTTCGGTTTTCCGATAATGCTCCAGATTCCCTTGCTAACTTCTCCGGTCGTCGGATCAGTATATGAAAGCATGAAACTTGCACCGATAAGGAACCACATTACAGTTCCGATGCAGAAGTCCATGAGGTTTTTCATTATGATGTTACCGGTGTTTTTCGCACGGGTAAATCCGGCTTCTACCATTGCAAATCCGGCCTGCATCCAGAAAACAAGAGCGGCTCCGGCAAGGAACCAAACGCTCCAGATGCTACCTTCCACTTCAGCTATCTGCTGAATCACCTTCGTTATGTCCATAGGCAACTCCTGTAAAAAAATAAGGCGCACTCTCCCACGGATACAAAATCCATGAAATCATGCGCCATTGCAAAAAAAAAGCGGTGCAGCCAGTCAAACTGAATGCATCGCCATTGATTTATAGCGTCATATTACAGTTAAAAAAAAATTTAGTCAATAGCAGGCAGATTAAAATTTTACGTACAAAAACCATTCTTGTCGATTATAAAAACCCGTGGTATTATAGTAGGGAGTGGAGAGCAAAATAATTTTTAAGAAGGTTAAGATGGCCGGAACAAAATTTCCTATGGACAAAACATTGCCTAAAAACATGGCATTGCTTATAAAAGACAGGTGCGAAAGATATGCGGACATAAATCTCCAGGCTGCACGCGGAGCCGACGGAAAATTCCATTACTACACCTATGCGCAGGTTTATGAAAGCGTCATCGAATTTGCACTCGGATTGCAGACTCTCGGAGTTCACCGCGGTTCAAACGTGGCATTGATTTCCGACAACAGACGTGAATGGCTTGTTTCCGACTATGCGCTTGTATGCCTGGGAGCACCGGACGTTCCGCGTGGATGTGATTCAATGGGCAATGAAATCCGCTTTATAATTTCCTATGCTGATTGTGAGACCGGTATTTTCGAAAATTCACGCCAGCTTAAAAAGATTACGGAAAAAGAAAATGAAGTGCCTCTTTTAAAAACCGCAATCCTGTTCGATCCTCTGACCGACGAAGAAAAAAAAGAATTCAAATCTTCAAGGCTGAACATAGTGACTTTTGAAGAAATCCTCGAAGCCGGAAGAAAAATTTATGAAACGGACAAGAGCGGGAAAAAAGCGGAGATAGAATCAGAAATGGAAAAAACCGAGCCTGATGAAACTATCACGATGATTTTCACTTCAGGAACGACCGGCACACCCAAAGGCGTAATGCTCACCCACAAAAATTACATAACGCACCTTTCATGCGTACCCACATTCCTTCCCGGGAAACCTGGTGAATGGTGGCTTTCCGTTTTACCTGTGTGGCATGTTTTCGAAAGACTCATACAATATGTGTCGCTCCAGCTCGGATGCGGACTCGCTTATTCAAAACCCGTGGCTTCCGTCATGCTCGCTGACATGGCAGAAATCCGGCCGCAATGGATGTGCGGTGTACCAAGGCTCTGGGAAGCACTTGCAAAAGGCGTGAACCGTGCCATGAACAAAAAAGGCGGAATCGCACTCAAGATGTACAAGTTTTTCCTTAGCGTAGGAAAGCATTATGCGAACAACAAGGACAAAGTTCTTGGACATGTATGCCAGCTGAAAAAACGCTGCAAGTTTTTGTATGCGCTCGCAGGATTTTTCCCGTTCATATTTTTGTTCCCGCTTCACAAACTTGGAGACGCACTTGTTTTCAAAAAGCTTCGTGCAAAATTCGGCGGAAGGCTTTCAATTGCCATTTCAGGCGGCGGTGCACTGCAAAAAGAGATCGATGATTTCTACAGGGCAGTAGGATTGAATCTTCTTGAAGGATACGGACTCTCTGAAACAACACCCGTCGTTTCGTTCCGCTATTACAAGGAACCGCGCACAGGCTGCGTAGGAGCAATTTTCCCGACATGGGAAGTGAAGATCCTTAAAGAAAAATACGGCGTTCCTGTGAATGACGAACCTCTTCCACCTGGTGAGCAGGGATTGATTTATGTCCGCGGAGACCAGCTGATGAAAGGCTATTACAAGCGTCAGGATCTGACTGATCTTGCAATCGACAAAAACGGCTGGTTCAACACCGGAGATTTGGGAATAAGGACATTTGACAATGAACTGAAAATCACCGGGCGCGCAAAAGACACGATCGTTCTGCTCGGAGGAGAAAACGTGGAGCCGGCTGTAATCGAAAGCGGACTTGCGGCAAGCGATTATATCGAAAGCTCCATGGCATTGGGACAGGACAAAAGATTCCTCGGCGTGCTGATCGTACCGAACAAAGAAAACGTGACCCTCTATGCAAAGGAAAATAAAATTGCATCTGAAGATTACGAAGTTCTGCTGAAGAGTCCTGAAATACAAAAGCTGTTCGAAAACGAAATCGAAAGGCTTATTTCTCCTCAGAACGGATTCAGGGCATGTGAGAAAATCAACAAGTTTGTCCTTGTTTCAAAAAGCTTTGCAGTCGGCGACGAGCTTTCCGCAAAACAGGAAATGATACGCCACAAGATTTCGGAAAAATATTCTGATTTGATTGAAGACATGTTCAAGGAAAACTGATTCACTGGACGGAAAAAATAAAAGGGATGTCTGACGTTTCAAAAAAGCCGGGCATCCCTTTTTTTTATGCAGATTTTATCAAGCGGATTTTTTTGCGCTGGTTTTTACAAGCAGTATGATGTACGGGACAAGCGCAAGAACAAAATAGATTCCTGAAATGCATGCAAGCATAGCCACCACGCCGATCATCTGTCCGAAAATCACAGAAACGACTCCGAGGGCAAGCGTTATGAGCATATTTGGCAGCATGTAAAGCGAAGTGGAAGCACTGCTTTTTATGACTTCAATATCGACTTTCCAATTGAATTTCGGAAGCAGGATTCCAAGCAGCATTCCCCAGGACGTACAGTAAAGCGACTGGAAGATTCCGCACAAAACGCAAAGGCCAATTTCCAGCGGAGTTCCGGCAGATCGAATGCCCAAAACGACGTCACCGATTAAAGTTATCGGGAGCACCAGGCACAGATTGAAAAGCATTTTTCCGTTCAGCAGAGTCCTGAATGAAACGGGAAGGCTTTTGTAAATCCAGAGATTGTTTCCTTCGAGCGAATATGACACGCTTGTGCTTGATGCCATGCCGGTAAGGAAAAACACTATCATCGGCACTGCCGGCAGAATAATCCTTGGATCAACGTAGTGTCCTTTCGCAATGAACATTATTATTTTGTCCAGACCGATTACCAAAGAAAGGATTATCAATATCATGCAAAGGATTATACCGATTCCGAAATTCACGATGTAGTTCGTTGAAGAAACGAAATGCCTGAATTCCTTGAACGTTATCGAAGCGACCTGGGAGCGGACGGAAAGACCTTTCAAAGAATATTTTTTGCGTGAGGCTCCTGCCAAAAGCCTTGTATTGATCTGCCTGTAGAACCTGCTCACGATTAAAAAAGCGGCTTCAAATACAATCAGTGCGCTTACGACAAAAAGAAGCATGCTGAGCACGTTCAATTCAGTGATTGATTTTTCAAACCATGTCACCGGAAGATACACGTTCTTGATGTTGTCCGTTGCAGATGAAAGCTTTTGAATCGTCTCCAAAACCTTGTCGTCACTGAAAATCTTATCTATTATGAACCTTGAAGAGAAAGCCAGAAGCACAAGTGCGAACGTCAATATCGTCTGCACGATGTTTTTATGCCTGAACCCGGATGAAACGGCTGCAATCCCCGCACCGATGAAAGCTGCCAAGACCATGGGAATCATCGGAAGCAAAAGGGTGAACAAAATCCAGATGATGTAGACGATGAAAAAAGGCTTTGCAAAAATTCCGTATCCGATCATCATTGAGCATGATATGAGCAGAACCCACGGAAGATTTTTTATGTACATGTACAGGAACCTTGATGACACGACCGTCTTCACTGAAAAAGGAAGCGACATTATCATGTCATAGCCGCTCCTTGCAAACAGATAGCCGTTCGTTTTGAGCAGGCAAAAAAAGAATTCCATGAAAGTTATGATGATTGCACATGCAGACGGAATGGAAGACGCAAATCCCCATGCACCGAAACCGATGGAAAGCATGACGCAGAAGAAAAGTCCCATCGCGTACAAAACTATCTTACCGACCAGACCGGCCACTATTTTTCCGTGCCTCTTTTTGTCCTTTTCATATTTCAGCTGATTGAAAGTGCTGGTTGAAAGGAGAAGGTTTTTCAATAAAACAATACTATGCATTGTCCACGACCTCCATGAAAACTTCTTCCAGAGATTTGTCGCCGACCAATTCCTCGGTATTTCCAGAAGCCACAATCTTGCCCTGCTTTATGATTGCAATCTTGTTGCAAAGTTTCTGTGCCACCTCAAGGACGTGCGTTGAAAAGAAAATGGCGCTTCCGTTCGCACACATTTCTTTCATTATGTTTTTGAGCGTAAGGGCAGCTTTAGGATCCAATCCGACGAAAGGCTCGTCAAGCACGATAAGCTTCGGCTGATGAATAAGAGCGGAGATTATGGCGACTTTTTGTTTCATTCCGTGTGAGTATGAGGAAATCATATCGCCGAGTGCAGACGTTATCTCGAACATATCCGCATATTTTTTTATCCTTTCCTCTCGCTCAGATTTCGACACTTTGAAAACGTCGGAAATGAAATTCAAATATTGTATCCCGGTAAGGTATTCATATAAATCAGGATTGTCAGGAATATATGCCGTAATCTGCTTGCATTCCATCGGCTCCTTTTTTACCGAATGACCGTCGATAAGAATTTCACCCTCGGAAAAATCAAGGACTCCCACGACAGATTTGATGGTCGTGCTTTTACCGGCTCCGTTGTGACCGATGAATCCAAAAATATCTCCTGCCTCAATGTTCAGGCTTATATCGTCACATGCTTTTTTTGTTCCGAAAACTTTTGAAAAATTCTGTATGCTAAGCATTAATAAAATCTCCTTATTTTAGGTTTTCTTAAATTATACAGGGTAAAATTTGAATTGTAAAGCAACTAAAATTAACAAAAGGCTTGAAAAAAAAGCCTATAAGAAGTAAAAGAATATAAAGCATAGGAAGTGATTTGATGGAACCAAAAGAAATTGCAAACCAAGTACAGACTGCTGTTTTACAAGTTTTGAATGCATATCCGCAAAAAGAAAATTCAATTTTTGTAATCGGTTGCTCATCAAGCGAAGTTGCCGGAGGAAAGCTCGGAAAAAACTCAAGCGAAGAAATCGGCAAAATAATTTTTGAAGCCGCCCACAAAATCTTGTCGAAAAAAAAGATTTTCATTGCATGCCAGTGCTGCGAGCATTTGAACCGCGCATTGGTCATTGAAGAAGCATGTGCTGAAAAATACAATCTTGAACAAGTATCTGTCGTTCCATGGGTTCACGGAGGAGGATCCCTTGCAACCGCTGCCTATCACGGGCTTAAAAATCCTGTAGTCGTAGAACATGTAAAAGCAAGTGCAGGTCTCGACATCGGAGGAACATTAATCGGAATGCACCTTAAGGATGTTGCCGTTCCACTTCATCCGGAGCAAAAAAATATCGGAAGTGCATGCGTCACCGCGGCTTATTCACGCCCCAAGCTCATCGGCGGAGAAAGGGCAAGATATAATTGAGTTATATGGAAAATAAAATTCGTGCAAAGCGCAACAAAACTTTGACGCTTGATAAAAATGAAATCGGACCGCTCAAGAAAAATCTTCTTACAAAAGAAAAAATCCTGAAGGCTCATGCTCTCACGGCAGATGATTTCATAAATAAAACCATAAACGGTGACACTCTTGAAATCCTCGGACACATTCCCGATGAATTTGCAGATTTAATCATCATCGACCCTCCGTACAATCTTTCGAAAGATTTTAACGGCATGAAATTCAATTCACGCTCAGAGTCAAAATATACCGATTATCTTGAATCATGGTTTCCGGAAGTTTGCAAAAAATTGAAACCCGGCGGCTCCCTTTATATGTGCGGCGACTGGAAATGCACGGCTTCGCTTCAATCCGTCATGGAAAAATATCTTACGGTTTTGAATAGAATAACATGGCAGAGGGAAAAAGGGCGCGGTGCAAAAGCAAACTGGAAAAACGGAATGGAAGACATCTGGTTTGCAGTAAAAAATCCGTCTGACTATTATTTCAATGTCGATGCCGTCATGGTCAGAAGAAAAGTGATCGCTCCGTACAGAGTCGACGGGAAACCAAAAGATTGGGAAGAAAGTGATTCCGGGAATTTCAGGATTACATATCCATCGAATTTTTGGGATGACATAAGCATACCGTTCTGGTCAATGCCGGAAAACACTGATCATCCGACGCAAAAACCGGAAAAGCTTTATGCAAAATTAATCCTTGCATCAACAAAGGAAGGTGACGTCGTTTTCGATCCATTTTTGGGAAGCGGGACTTCGAGCGTAACGGCAAAAAAACTTAACAGAAAATATTGCGGAATCGAACTGAACGAAGAGTATTGCCTTCTGGCAGAAAAGCGCTTGAAAAAGGCCGACGATGACAAATCAATACAGGGATATGCGGACGGAGTTTTTTGGGAAAGAAATTCTTCGGCAATGCAAAAAGCAAAGGACACATCCGCAAAATGATTTGAAGACATGCCCTTTCAGATTCATTTTATTACAATCCATTTCGACGGAACTTCAACAGGATCCGCTCCAGGAATTTTTATCACGGCAGATTCTGAATCGCAGTTCACATAAATCCTTGCCGTATGATTTTCGTATTTCCGCTCAAACGCAAACTGCATGTTGGATACAAAAAGCTCTTTGTATGATCCGAGCTGCAGCGCAATGTTTTCTGACCTTATTTTTGAAAACTTTTTTATTGTCTCAACCAACGATGCGCTGTCCACGTCCGGTTTTGCAAAATCTGGAATACCGGCGGCAAAAGGCGGAAGTGCAGGGCGCAGCTGAAAATCATCATAATCACCGCGCTTTCCTTTTATGCCTATTTCACTTCCATAATAAACGGAAGGAATTCCCGGAATGCAGAACATCAATGCATAAATCAGATGGATGAGATTACAGTCCGACAATGTGCTTGCAATTCTGTTTACGTCATGGTTGTCTACAAAATTGTAGAGCTGGATATCCTTGTACATTCCGCCGTTTCCGAATTCCCTTTCAAGATTGTAGGAAAGCTCAAAAAAATTCTTGCTTTCAAGGCATGACCAAAGAGATTTGTAAATCTGATAGTTAGTGACGGAATCAAGCCTGCCTTTTTTTGCCCAGTCATTATAATCACCGTGAACCACTTCACCGAAAAGCCAGAAATTTTTCTTATATTTTTTTATCTCACATGAAAGCGCATCCATAAACGAAGGGCTGAGGACATCGGCGGCATCCAAACGCAGACCGTCAATACCGAACGAATCAATCCAATGTTTTGTAGCAGAAATCAGGTAGTCCTGCACTTCGCGGTTATCGCCGTTCAGCTTTACAAGATCCATGCATCCTGCCCATCCTGAATAATCGAATTTGTCACCGAAGCATGAGCGTCCGTTGAAATTGATTCCCGAATACCAGTCTTTGTATTTTGAGTCAGAACCATTCTGAATCAAATCTTTGAAAGCAAAAAAATCACGCCCGGTATGATTGAAAACGGCATCAAGCAAAACAGTAAATCCTTTTTCATGACATGCATCACAGAATTTTTTGAATTTTTCGTTATTACCGAGCCTGCGGTCAACATAAAAATAATCGACAGTATCATAGCCATGCGAAGTGGATTCGAACACCGGGCCAATCAGAATGCAGTTCACGCCGAGGGATTTTATTCTGTCCAAATCCGAAGCAAGGATTTCAAAAGCATTTCCGGCCGGGCATGAAAAATCATTTCTTTTTGCACAAGCGCACAATCCAAGCGGATAAATATGATAGATGAATTTGTCCGAAAATAAAGTTTCCATTTTTATCTTGACTCCTTTTTTTAATTTGCAACTCCGTACATAAACGAATGCACGATCTGATATATGGTTTCTTCGTTATTTTTGAGTTTCCCATGGAGGACGGCACGTGCAACAGAATAAAGATTGTTGTGGAAAAGTATGCTGTAGATTTTTTCTTTTCCCCTCATGTTTCCGAATTCATTGCAGGAGTCCTTGAAGAATTTCAAAAGCGTTGATTCCAAATCATTTTTTACCGGCAAAAATATATCTGCCGCTTCACTGCTGTCAGGTGCATTGATCAGTACGCAGTGCAGGGCAAAATAGTTTTTGTTTTCCACCGCAAATTCAACGGCGCACTTATAGAGCTTGGTCAAAGATTTTTGGAAGTCATGTTCGTATTCCGCACTTTCCCGGATTTTATCGGCGAAGCTTTTTCCGTAGGCGCTGACTATATTTTCCAAAAGCCCTGATTTGCTTCCGAAATAATAATATAAAGTCGGCTTCGTTACGGAAGCTTCATTACAGATTTCCTGTATGCCGACGGAATCATAGCCTTTTTCGGCAAACAGCCTTATTGAGATTTCGAGAATCTGTTTCTGAGTGTTCTGTTCGTTTTTCATGCCTTATATATACCGAACGGTAAGTATAAAGTCAATATGTTTTTTAAATATTTTAAAATTTTGCAGTATCCTACAGGAAATACTTTTTTGGATCTTCCAATATCCGCCTCATCATCTCGTGGAGAAGGGAAAGGAGTTCAGGGGCCTTTTTCAAATCTATCATATTTGAACATGCAATTTTCTGCGGAATCTCCATGCACTTTTTTTTCATGTTCTTGCCTTCTTTCGTCAATGACACTATGACGGTGCGTTCATCTTCCGGGCTGCGTTTTCTTACGACCAGAGACTGCTTCTCCATTTTTTTCAAAAGAGGCGTGAGCGTTCCTGAATCAAGGAAAAGGGTGTTTCCAAGATCTTTTACGGTGACATCATCTTTTTCCCAAAGCGCAAGAAGGGTTATGTACATCGTGTAGGTAAGGCCGAGCGGTTCCAAAAGAGGCTGATATTTGCGTATGATCTCCTTTGAGCACACATAAAGCGAAAAACAAAGCTGGTTTTCCAAAAGCATAGGATTGAAATTTTCTGGTACTTTCATGATCGAAATTATATATAATTTTATTGACAAATGCAATTAAATTTTGTATATTTTGATTGTACACAATTAAATCTTATCAAATGGAGGTTTTATCATGACGGTTTACGATTTCACGGTAAAGGGTAGGGACGGCAAGGATGTTTCGCTTGCGGACTACAAGGGAAAAGTCCTTTTGATTGTAAACACTGCAACCGGATGCGGTTTTACGCCGCAATACAAGGGACTTCAGGAGCTGTATAAAAAATATCAGGAAAAAGGATTCGAAATCCTTGATTTTCCCTGCAACCAGTTTTTGAATCAGGCTCCGGGAACGGATGAAGAGATCCATACTTTTTGCACCGGACGCTTCGGCATTACATTCCCGCAGTTCTCCAAGATTGACGTAAACGGAAAAAATGAATCGCCCCTGTACTCTTTCCTTAAAAAAGAAGCAAAAGGAAAAATCGGAGCAAGCATCAAATGGAACTTCACGAAATTTCTGGTGGACAAAGAAGGCAACGTCAAGCTCCGTTTTGCACCGACGGATACTCCAGAAAAAATCGATGAATACATAAGCAGTGAGCTGAGCGCATAAATTCCTTGGTCTTTCAACACAAACAAACAAAAACCGCCGGTTGATATATGATCAATCGGCGGTCATTTTTTAGTCTTTTGACCCGGCCAAAAACTCAACGGCACTCAAACATGCAACGTTGCCTTCTCCGGCAGATTTTGCAAATTGATACGGGGTTCCGGTTATGTCCCCGGCTGCAAAAAAACCGGGGATGTTCGTCCGCATTTTTCTGTCTACGGCAATGTGGTTCCCGTCCATCTCTATTCCTGAAATCAGCTGGGCAGGAGGAATGTTTTCCCTCAATATGAAAACACAGGAAACATCAATTTCACCTCCGTCATATGAAAGCTTTTCTGCCTTCATGCCGCCGGTAATCTTGAAATCCTTTCCAGAAATAATCCTGCACTTCGGTGAAACAGAAACATCTTCCTTGTACTGCGGAAAATAATACACTTCGCTGCAAATTTCAGTCAAAAAATCAGCTTCTTTTTCTTCAGCTTTTGAATATGCAATCACGGCGACGCTTTTTCCCTTGAAGAGCATTCCGTCGCAAGTCGCACAATAGCTGACACCGCGTCCTAAAAAATCAGATTCACCTGACAACGGTTTTCCGAAAGAAATTCCGCCTGCAAGTATAACTGATTTTGCCTCGAACATCTCCTGTCCCGAAAGAAGCGTAAAATGGTCTCCCATCTTATAGACGTTCGTAATCTTTTTTTCCGTTACGGAAATTCCAAGCCCGCTGATATGCTCAGACAGTTCTTTTTGAATTTCCGCACCATCCATCTTGTAAAAGCCGAGGAAATTTTTTATGTCGTGAGTGACGTTCAGTTTTCCCCCGACCGCCTTGTCACCGAACAGAAGGATAGATTTGTTCCTTGCCGTTGCAGTTACTGCGGCAGAAAGTCCGGCAACACCCGTTCCAATGATTGCTATATCGGTCATAATCACTGGAGTGCGAATGATTTCAAATCATCCAGGCTTCGTCCGCCGACTGACGTTGCAGCCGCTTCACCATTTTTGAAAAGTATGAAACAAGGGATGCTCATAATGCCGTACTGCTGTGCAAGCTCCTGATTGTCATCGACGTTCACTTTGCCGACTTTGACTTGTCCTTCCAAATCTTCTGCAAGTTCTTCCACGACAGGTCCCATCATCATGCACGGTCCGCACCAGCTTGCCCAAAAATCAACCAGAACCGGTTTGTCTGATTTCAAAACCTCTGACTCAAAATTGTCTTTGTTAAGCACTATCTCAGCCATAAAGCTCCTCCTTCTTAAAGTGTATACATTGTGATTGAATTCGTCAATGTAAAAACATGTTATAAAAGCGGGAAATTTAAATTTTGATTGTACTTTATTCCATTGTGCTCAATAAAATCTTGCAATCCTGGAATTTCGGAGACAG
>JAFOTA010000206.1 GCA_017421145.1 Treponema sp. | reverse complement strand
CCTCAAATATAAAAAAATATCTCAATTTTCATGGGATTATAATATCCCAATGGGAATTGCAGAATTCACAGGAGAGACAAATCCGCATACGATATATGTTTATAAAATTGACAAACATAAAATAAAACAGAATGGGGATTGAAATTTTGTTCCCCCCACATCCAGCGTCCCCTGCTTTTCTCCCGACGCTAGGTGTTAATCACACAAATAGCAATTTGTAGGAATAACGGGGTCGAAAATTAGAAAAGACTGATTTTTTTGTAATTGTTGTCTTTGATATATGTATTCAAAAATATGGTGTTATGCATGCGGCTCCAAAGGCTCTTTTTACGGGATTTCATGAGGCCGCTTTTTTTTATCCGTTTTTATGGACTAAAAGAAAATAATTACATATATTATAGTAAGGTGTGGCAGATGTTTTACGGCATTAACCATGGCTTACCGAAGACTCCGTTTTTCAGATATGAGGAATTTATGAGCGATAAAGACGACGATAAAAAAGACCGCGACCAGAACGATCCGTACAGCTTCTTCAAGCTTTCCACTGATCAGGATGATGATGACAAAAAAGGCGGTTCTCCTAAAAAGAACAGGCGCTTTCCTATATGGACGCTTATCATTCTTGTTTTTGCAGGTGTTTTCATAGCGAATTTCTTCCTGTCGACAAGCTCCGATGCGGAAACGATTGATTTTTCTGAATTCCGCTCCATGATTACGAACGGCGAAATCAACACCGTGATTGTCGGGGACACGTATTTCATCGGCTATAAGGATACCGGTGAGCAGGGATCCCATAAATCGGGCGGCGGTTTCCTGGGGCTTTTCGGCTCAAAATCGAGCGGAAGGCTTGAATACCGCACCGTCGGCTTCCTTACCGAAGAATTCATCTCCTTTATGAATGAAAAGGGCATAGTTTATTCCCGCGAAGCAAAGCGTAACGGCATTTTCCTTCAGATCCTGCTGAACTGCCTGCCTCTGATTATCCTGATCGTCATCTATATAATCATGTTCAGGAAGATGGGCGGCGGAATGGGCGGAATCGGCTCGGTATTCGGAAACGGCTCAGGAAGGACCAAGGCTGTCAGCGAAGGCAAGGTAAAGACACGTTTCGGTGACGTTGCCGGTGAGGATGAGGCAAAGGAAGAGCTTGTCGAAGTCGTCGATTTTTTGAAGCAGCCGAAGAAATACACTGATATAGGCGGTAAGATTCCAAAGGGTGTCCTTCTCGTAGGCCCTCCGGGAACTGGTAAGACGCTTCTTGCGCGTGCTGTTGCAGGTGAGGCAGGCGTTCCGTTCTTCAGGATTTCAGGTTCTGATTTCGTCGAAATGTTCGTCGGCGTGGGTGCTTCCCGTGTGCGCGATTTGTTCCGTACAGCCCGTGAAAAAGCCCCGTGCATCATTTTTATAGACGAGCTTGATGCAATCGGTAAGAGCCGCGTTAACAACCTTGGTGGAAACGATGAGCGCGAGCAGACATTGAACCAGCTGCTTGTCGAGATGGACGGGTTTGACAACGAAAAGGGACTTATCATCCTTGCAGCCACAAACCGCCCTGATGTCCTTGATCCTGCATTGCTGAGACCGGGACGCTTTGACCGCCAGGTTGTAGTTGACAAGCCTGATGTCAAGGGACGCGAATCCATTCTCAGAATACATGCCAAAAACGTGAAGATTGATCCGTCCGTTGATTTCGGTGCGCTTGCTTTGGCCACGAGCGGGCTTGCCGGTGCCGACCTTGCGAATATCGTAAATGAGGCCGCTCTCCTTGCAGTCCGTAACGGAAGGAAAATGGTCATTTCGGAAGATTTTGACGAAGCCATTGAAAAGACCCAGATCGGACTTCAGAAAAAGAGCCGCGTGGTCAAGGAAAAGGAAAGGCATATCGTTGCATACCATGAAACCGGTCATGCACTTGTGGCAGCATTTACTCCAGGAAGCGATCCGGTGCACAAGATTACGATAATCCCGCGCGGAATAGGTGCCTTGGGATATACCATGCACAGAAGCGAGGATGAATCATTCCTTAAGAGCCGTACCGAACTTGTGGGTGAGGTCGACGTGCTTTTGGGCGGACGTGCGGCGGAACAGCTTGTATTCGGTGAAGTCAGTACGGGTGCGTCGAATGACATTTCACGTGCCACGGCAATCTTCAAGAGCATGATCACCGATTACGGAATGAGCGACAAATTCCGCAACGTAACCTTGGGAAAATCAGGCCGGGGATACGGTTTTGGTGCGCCGGAGCCGGAGCTTGTACGTGAATTCTCGGAAGATACTCAGAAATACATCGACGATGAAATTGCCCGCCTTATGGATGAACGCTATTCACATGTCCTTGATCTGCTCGGAAAGCACAAGGAACTTCTTGATTACATAGCGAAGCGGCTTCTTGAAAAGGAAACCGTTGAAGGCAAGGAATTCGAAGATATAATCAAAGCGGAAAGCCACTGTACGGAACTTGCCGCAGAAGCCGGTAAAAAAGCAGACGAAGAGCATTATATAAACGCAAGCGCGGTTCCATCCTGATTCGTGCGGAGGATTTATGGCAGAAATTGAAATATTGGATTCAACTTTACGTGACGGTTCGCAGGGTGAAGGAATTTCCTATTCAGTTCAGGATAAGCTTCATATCGTAGAGGCTCTTGACGAACTCGGCGTAAAATATATTGAGGCAGGCAATCCGGGAAGCAATCCCAAGGACATGGAATTTTTCCAGAGAGCGGCCGGACTTAAGCTTAAAAATTCAAGGCTCGTGGCATTCGGATCAACACGGAGAAAAGGAATACCTTGTGCGGAAGACGTGAACCTCCAGTCTCTTTTGACAGCAGGTACCGAAGATGTGGTTATTTTCGGAAAAAGCTGGGATTTTCAGGTGACCGACATCCTTCATGCGACTCTTGAAGAAAACCTTGACATGATAAAAGAAACCTGCGCTTTTTTGAAATCAAACGGGCGCAACGTTATGTATGACGCGGAGCATTTTTTCTCAGGCTATCAGGCAAACGCTGATTATGCGATGAAAACCCTCCAGTCTGCCGTTGACGGTGGTGCATCGGTTCTGATTCTTTGTGAAACGAAAGGCGGATGCATGATGCGCGACCTGAGCGCAATCACTAAGGATGTCGTTGAAAAATTCGGTAAGTCCGTCAAAATAGGAATACACACGCACAATGATTCCGGGCTTGCAGTCGCCAATTCAATTATTGCGGTAGAGTCCGGTATCACTCATGTGCAGGGTGTTCTCCTTGGATTCGGTGAAAGAACGGGAAATGCAAACCTTTCTACGATAATCCCGAACCTCCAGCTGAAGATGGGCTATAAATGCGTGCCTGAAGAAAGCCTTTCAAATCTAAGCGCAATCTGTAAGCGTGTCGCTGAAATCACCAACATTCCGCTTGCATCCGGCATGCCTTATGTCGGTCAGAATGCGTTCGCCCACAAAGCAGGAATGCACATCGATGCAGTTTTGAAAAACCCTGCCGCCTATGAGCACGTGAATCCGGAATCCGTCGGTAACGCAAGGGTCTTTTTGATGAGCGAGGTTGCCGGGCGTTCAATGATTATCGAAAAAATCCACAAGTTCAATCCTGAAATCAAAAAGGATGATCCTGTCGTTGCGGAAATAGTCAGCCAGGTCAAAAACCTTGAGCATGAGGGATATCAGTTTGAGGGTGCAGAAGGAAGCTTTGAGCTTTTGGTGCGCAAGGCAATCGGAAAATACCAGCCTTTCTTCAAGCTTCATTATTATAAGACAAGCGGTGAGATTCCTCTCGTTGAAGAAGGATTGTATTCTTTTGCCCAAGTGAAGATTGCGGTTGACGATCATATCGAAATTGCAGCCGGCGAAGGAAACGGTCCTGTCAACGCACTGGACAATGCATTGCGTTCCGCTCTCAGGACTTTCTATCCGACCGTAAGCCAGATCCGCCTTACTGATTATAAGGTGCGCGTTCTTGACGGAAAAAGTGCGACAGCAAGCCGTGTCCGTGTTCTTATCGAAAGCTCCGACGGAAATGATTCATGGACGACTATCGGCGTGAGCTGTGACGTTGTCGAGGCTTCATGGATGGCTCTTGTCGATTCGTTTGAGT
>JAFOTA010000205.1 GCA_017421145.1 Treponema sp. | reverse complement strand
GACATGGGGCTTCTCGCAATCGGCTGCGTTGATACCCCCCGCGGCTGTGATGCTACTGAAGGGGAGCTTTCATATATACTTTCGTTCGCCGAGTGTGAGATCGTAATCGGTGAGAATAATTCGCAGCTGAAAAAGTTCCTTAACATACACGACAAGATTCCTCTCGTAAAAAAAGTGATTCTTTTTGACAAGGCAGATGAAGCTGAAGTCAAGCGTGCAAAAGATTTGGGAATCGATGTTTTCCAGTATGCCGATGTGGTTGCCCAGGGACATGAATGGAGGAAGCTTCATCCCGATGTAGTGGAGCAGGAGCTTGAAAAAGGCCAGTGGGACGATCTTGCCACAATCATTTTTACGAGCGGAACAACCGGAACCCCGAAGGGCGTAATGCTCACGCACGGAAATTTCATTTCGCAGCTTGACGACATAAATGAAAGAATCTTCCTTAATCCGGGTGAAAGGGCTTTGGTCGTTCTCCCTGTCTGGCATGTTTTTGAAAGGGCTTGTGAGTACGTTATTTTGACCCAGGGTGCCGGAATGATTTACAGTAAGCCGATCGGAAGCATAATGCTCGGTGATTTCGTAAAGATGAACCCTCATCTTATGCCTGCCGTTCCACGTGTTTGGGAAGCGGTGTACGACGGAATCTGGAAAAAGATGCGCAAGACAGGCGGCATCACATGCGCTTTGTTCAAATTTTTTGTCGCTGAATCCATGCTCTGGTGCGCGATAGACAGAAAGCTCCGTAGAAAGGCCGCACGCTTTGGAAACGACTGGCTTGGTCTTTGGTGGCCGGTTCTCGTCCTTCCGTGGCTCCTTCTTTATCCACCGAAGATGCTCGGAAATCTTTTGGTTTTCAGAAAGCTCAAGAAAATGCTCGGTAAGAATTTCCGTGCCGGTATTGCAGGCGGCGGTGCTTATCCAGAGGCGGTCGATAAATTTTTCTGGGCTTGCGGAATCAAGATCGTGGAAGGTTACGGGCTTACCGAAACTTCACCTGTCGTCTGTGTACGTCCGATTGTCGATCCTATCATCCGTACTGTCGGAACTCCTATCCGTGGGCTTGAAGCCCGCGTCGTTGATGATGACGGAAATGATTTGGGACGCTGCCACAAGGGAAATCTCCAGCTCCGTGGCCCTACGGTTATGAAAGGCTACTACAAGCGCGATGACCTTACCGCAAAAGTAATAGACAAAGACGGATGGTTCGACACAGGTGACCTTGCGATCCTTACCGTAGATAACGAAATCCAGCTCCGAGGCCGAAAGAAGGATACGATCGTTCTTATGGGCGGAGAAAACATAGAGCCGGTTCCGATTGAGCAGATGCTTGAAACTTCACGTTACATCGTTCATGCGGTCGTAGTCGGAACAAACGAAAAGGGCGTGGACCAGCGCAATCTTGTTGCATTGATCATGCCTAGCCAGGAAGATGTCGAAGGATGGGCAAAAGAAAACAACGTCACCGAAGATTCGTATGAAAAACTTCTTCAGCGTGATGAATTCAAAAAGCTTATTTCCGATGAAATCAACAATCTGGTCTGCCCGAAAAACGGATTCAAGGCGTTTGAAAAAATTGCGCGCTTCGATACGTTCACTAAAGATTTTGAAGTCGGAGTCGAGCTGAGCGCAAAGCAGGAGATGATGCGCCACAAGGTTCTTGAAATCTACAAGGACAAAATCGCAAAACTCTACAAAAACGCAAACTAAATCTTACATAAAAAGAAAAGCCGGTTTCAAAAATGAGACCGGCTTTTTTGTTCTGATGCTGCAAGTATAAATCAGCGGATTTATTCGTAGGTGCGCAATATGTTTTCCGCAGTGTTCAACCTTGTCTGCCGCATGTCCATGCTCTGTTTTTCGATGTAGTGCTGGGCTTGGTTTTCGGTCATCTTCAGCACTTGGATCAGGACAAGTTTTGCACGGTCAACGATCCTTATTTCCTCAATCTTTTTTTGGAGGCGCGTGTTTTCGTTTTCGAGGGTGCGCAGGCGTTTTCTGCTGACTGTCAAAAGCTTTGCGGCCTGATAAAAAAAGTCCGGGGTGGTCGGCTTGGAAAGTGCAAAGACTCCGAAATCTTCCACGCGGCTTACAATCTCGTAGACGTTGTTGTTGTCCACTATCAGTATTATTCCTGCCGTCGTTTTTTCCGATGCCATGACCGCAAGTTCATCGCCGTACTCATCGTTGAGGGGAGTGTCTATCACGACCAAATCAAAATCAGATTCGGTTATATAGCGCCTTGCCTGGGAGCCGTTCTGAGCCGTCATTATCCTTGAAAAATTTTCGCTCCTCATAAAATCGGAAATGATTCCCATGGTTGAGGCGGTGTTGCTGACAATCAAAATATTGTCCATAAAAATCTATATCTCCCAAAACTCAATTTCTCCGCCGGATTGTTTTTCTGCGACATATTCGTTCAGCGTGAGTGCAGGAATGACAGATTTTACAAAGCCGGAATCTTTTGCAAAAGAAAGCGCCTGCTGGAGATTTGTAGGCAGCTGTTCAAGTCCGGCCGTCTTGTCTTTGTCCGCATTGTACAGATCAAAATCAACGGCAGGGGGGAGGGGAGTTTTATTTTCTATACCGTCAAGTCCCGCGGCAATGATCAATGCAAGTGAAATGTACTGGTTGCAGCTGCAGTCCGGTGAACGCAATTCTATCCTTGAGCGGTCGTCCGATGCTGCCGGAATCCTGATAAGCTGGCTTCGGTTTTGCCTTGACCATGAGATATATTTCGGTGCTTCAAATGAGCCGAATCTTTCGTAAGACTGTTTCAGAGGATTCAGGAACGCAGTGATTTCCTTTATGTGTGAAAGTATGCCGGCCGTAAAATGTTCTGAATCAGGGTCGTTTTTGCTGTAGCAGTTTTCGTTGTTTTTGTAGAGCGAAAGATTTATGTGAAGACCGCTTCCCGGTTTGTCGCTCCATGGCTTTGGTGCAAAGGATGCAAAAAATCCGTCCTGTGCTGAGATCGTTTTTACCACGTTTTTGAAAGTCGTAAGATTGTCGGCGGCTCTCAAAGCTGTGTCATATTTGAAATCAATCTCGTTTTGTCCAGGACCTGATTCATGGTGGCTTGCTTCCGGTGCGATGCCCATCTGTTCAAGCGTAAGTACTATGTCACGGCGCACGTTTTCGCTTTTGTCCAAAGGTGCAAGGTCACAGTATCCTGCAAGGTCGCTCGGAGTTTTTGTAGGGAAGCCTGTTTCATCGGTTTTGAAAAGATAGAACTCACATTCGGTTCCGACTTTTACGTCAAATCCCATGTCGTGGCATTTTTTCATCACGTTTTTTAAAATCAGCCTTGAGTCGCCTTCGAATGGTTTTCCGTCCGGATAATTTATGTTGCAGTAAAGCCGTGCAACCCTTCCGCGCTGTGGTCTCCAAGGAAGTACTGCAAGGGTCGAAGGATCAGGCTTTATAAAAAGGTCGCTTTCGTTTACGTGCAGAAATCCCTTTACGGCGTTTGCATCGAATGAAACTCCCTGTTCGAACGTTGATTTAAGGATTGACGGCTGAACCGTGAGGCTTTTTAGATTTCCGAAAATGTCGGTGAACAAGAGCTTTATAAATTTTACGTCGTTGTCGTCAACGTAGCTCAAAACTTCTGATGTTGAGTATTCCATTTTTTACTCCACTGTCACTGATTTTGCAAGGTTCCTGGGCATGTCCGGGTTGTTTCCCCTCATTACCGCACAGTAGTATGCAAAAAGCTGTCCCGGGACTATTGAAATCAACGGGGCGAAAGAATCCGTCACTTTAGGAATCGTTATGACTTCGTCTGCAGAATCCTTGAATGTCTCTTTGTCTGCCTGCGTGATTATAAGCGTTGAAGCTCCCCTGCTTTTTACTTCTATTATGTTGCTTGCAAGTTTTTGATAAAGATCCGGCTGCGTAGCGATCCCCACGACAAGCGAAGTTTCGTCCATCAATGCTATAGGACCGTGCTTCAGTTCACCGGCCGCAAAAGATTCGCTGTGCATGTAGCTGACTTCTTTGAGTTTGAGGGCACATTCGGGACTCGTTGCATTGTCGAAAAGCCTTCCGATGAAAAATACTTTTGACTTGTTGAAATTCCTGTCAACGAATTTTTGGATTACGCTCTGGTCTTTGAGAGCTTCCTCGACTTTTGACGGAATGTTTTCAAGCTCCGAAAGAAGATTCCTGAATTCATTTTCGCTCAGGATGCCGCGGCACAATCCGCTTTTGAGCGCAAGAAGATAAAGGCATGCGAGCTGGGTTGTGTATGCCTTTGTTGATGCGACCGCAATTTCAGGACCTGCCCATGTGTAGATTACGTCGTCGGCTTCACGGCTCACTGTGGATCCCACGCAGTTTGTGATTGCAATGATGTGCGCTCCCTTTGATTTTGCAAGGCGCATTGCTTCAAGCGTGTCTGCTGTTTCTCCTGACTGGCTTATGACTATGAAAATATCATCTTCGTCAAGGATGGGATTCATGTACCTGAACTCAGATGCAACGTCGACAAGAACAGGAATCCTTGCAAATTTTTCAAATGCATAGCGTGCTACGAGTCCTGCATGGTAAGCTGTTCCGCATGCCGTGATTACTACGCGCTTTGCTTTTTTCCAGTCATCGCCCGTGAGCTTGAGTTCCTCAAAGTTTATGTCAACAGGCCTTCCGTTTTCGGTTACGATGCGCGGTCTGAGTGTGTCGGTGAGTGCTTTCGGCTGCTCGTGTATTTCTTTGAGCATGTAGTGAGGATATCCGCCTTTTTTTGCAGATGAAATGTCCCATTCGACATGGCTCGGTTCTTTTATGACTTTTGCACCCTGATCGTCGTACAAATCGACATGGTCGTTATAGAGAACCGCGACCTGCTTTTGGTCAAGGTAATAAACTTTTCTTGTGTGTTCGAGGACTGCCGGTACATCGCTTGCAAGGAAATTCTCTCCTTCCCCAAGACCGATGATCAGCGGACTGTCTTTTCTTGCCGCAATGATTCTGTCAGGAAAATCCTTGCAGATTACGCCGAGCGCATAGCTTCCTTCAAGCCTGTGGAGTGCGCTGAGAACCGCAGAAAGAATGTCCCCGTCACGCTCATAGAAATAGTTGATCAAATGAGCTACTACTTCAGTGTCTGTCTGGCTTTTGAAGACGATGCCCTGTTCCTGGAGCCATGCCTTGAGCTTTGCGAAGTTTTCTATTATACCGTTGTGCACTATGGCAATCGTTCCGCTGACGTTGGTTTGTGGATGTGCGTTTACGTCGCTCGGTTCACCGTGAGTCGCCCATCTTGTGTGACCGATTCCGACCGAGCCTTCGATGACTTCCTTTGCGATGTGTTCTTCAAGGCATTTGAGCGCACCCTTGACTTTCCTGACGACTATATCTTCACCGTTGAATACTGCAATTCCCGCGCTGTCGTATCCCCTGTATTCAAGCATCTTAAGTGCATTTACCAAAATAGGAGTCGCTTTTTTTTCTCCCACATATCCGACGATTCCGCACATTGCCATATCCTCCGTAAAATAAAATCTTCATATAAAATACATTATTTAGACTAAATCTTCAAGAATATCTATGATTGCGCCTTCATAAATTCCATCGCGCGATTTAAGGTCTTTTATAGCTTTTTTCTTTGAAAGCCCCTTGTGATAGGTTCCTTTTGAAATCAGCGAAAGATAGCTTTCCACAACGCGCAGTATACGTGCAATAAGAGGAATCTGCCCGCCTGAAAGACCTTCTGGATAACCGGTTCCGTCATAATTTTCGTGGTGGCATGAACAGGCTTCGTAGCATTCGATGAACAGCTCCTGCGGCATGTCGGGGATTTTGTTGTCAAAGCATATCGTGTGTTTTTTGAAAATCATTTTTTCTTTGCGGTTCAAAATTTCCCCGAAAAAAAGTTCGCTCGGTATGTCAAGAAATCCAACGTCGTAAACCAGGGATGAGAGAAAATGCATTGCGGCATTTTTCTGTCCCTCTCCCATTTTGATTGAGATTCCGTAGACAAGAACCGGCAGCTGATTTGTATATTTCCGTCCGGTGTGCTTGTCCGTTTTTTTTGAAAGCTCGAACGCTTTTTCAATAAGGGATGAAAAATCTGCTTCGGAGATGAAGTCAAGTTTTGTTCTCGCCGCGATTTTTTTTATGGCATTGAATTTTGCTTCAAGCAGCTTCCGTGATTTTCTTCCGATTAGATAGATTACGAGATTGTATGTTCCGAATGCCGCCGCAATTGCCGCCATGATGCTGAAGACGCTTATAAAAACATCCTTGATGTTGAGACCGCCGTCGTCCTGCTGCATGAACACGCCTTTCAACGTGAACATTGACAATGAAAAATCTTCGTCTAGGTCGTTTGTAATCACAGGGTTTTTTGAAGCTTCCTGAGATACAAGCGGAAAAAGAGGAAGTTGAAATAAGAGGGCCGCCAAAATTGCCCTGGCTTTGTTTTTCATGCGCATCGCAAGGATTCTACCACGAAGACGCCTAATCAACAACCCTGCTGATGTTGCTTCATGGACTCAGCATGAAACTCCATTATATATATGCGGAACGTATTCTGGTGAACCAAAATGTCGAGTCCAATAAAACATGTTTATAACATGCTCCCAGCGTGTGTCCGTCCCGAAAAAAGGCTTCCGCACTTCGTTTGTGCAGATTTTTTTCGTTCCGGCCACCACGCTTCCGCCTGTTGAACCATGGTTGTAGGACTCGACATATTTACAAAAGATGCCGTTCCGCACATTTGTTTAAAATGATGCTGAGTCCCTGAAATCTTTTGTTTGGAAGGGAACCGATTCGCATGAACAAACAATACATTTCCATAAAAACCATTGGTCTGCATGGAGAACAACAATTTTTTTTAATCTCAGGGCTTCGGCATGACAAGAACAATGGACTTTTGCAACACAGGAGTGGGACGTAGGCAAAAAGTAAGGAGGGAGCCCTTAAGGGAGGTTCCCTTGCTTTTTGCCGTCAACTGGGACCCGCTCATGTGTTGCATTTATCTATAGATTTCATTCCGAAGCCCTGATGTTGCTTCATGGATTTGCTTTTGAATTTTTCAAGCTCTTCGATGAACATTTTTCCGTAGCGTGAGACAACCGTCCTTTCGTTGGTTATGTATCCTACGGTCATGTCTTCGTTCCCCGGTGCATCAAGCGGGATTGAGACTACCTGGGTTCCGTTCAGGTCGCTCGTGACTATTCCTGAGCAGATTGTGTATCCGTTCAGTCCGATCAAAAGATTGAACAATGTGCCGCGGTCAGAAACGTGTATTGTTTTTTTCCGCGCAATCGTGCTGAGGATTTCTTCTGAAAAATAAAACGAATTGTAATCTCCCTGCTCAAAGCATAGAAACGGATACGGCTCCAAATCTTTCAGGCTGAGTTTTCTTTTGTGTGCAAGAGGATTTGTCGAGCTTACGAACACATGCGGTTTAGCCGTGAACGTCGGAGTGAACTTCAGGTGGTTTTCTTTTAAAAGTTTTCCCAATACTTTTTTGTTGAATTCATTCATGTAGATTACTCCGACTTCGCTTTTCAAATTCCTCACGTCTTCTATGATTTCATAGGTCCTTGTTTCACGCAGAGTAAAGTCATATTCATCGATTCCTGTTTTGTTCACTAGATTGACGAATGCGTTTACCACGAATGCGTAGTGCTGTGTCGAAAACGAGCATATCTGTCTTGATGGCTTTTTGTTTATATATCTCTGCTCAAGAAGATCCGCCTGCTCAACGACCTGCCGTGCGTATGAAAGGAATTCTTCTCCGTCAGCTGTGAGCGAAATGCCTTTTGTGTTCCGTGAAAAAATTTCTATTCCAAGTTCCTTTTCAAGTTCATTTACAGAATTCGAAAGAGCCGGCTGGGATATGT
>JAFOTA010000204.1 GCA_017421145.1 Treponema sp. | reverse complement strand
TCTGTCGGTGAACCTTTGATGGCGCATCTCACTCCGGATGATGATGCAATCGCGCAGTGCAAGACCTGGGCTTCATCAGCAGTAAAATAAAATGCATCTCTAAAAAATCACGGGCACTCGGTGGACTTGCATCGGGTGCTTTTTTAATATGATAATTATTCTCAAATTCTATTGACTTTCCTTTTGCTTTTTACTAATATGATAATTGTTATCAAATTGGTTGGTCTATGCAAAAAGCATCGTATAAAACAAAACAACAGGATTTGCTCGTCTCATATTTAAAAACCACACGGGGCAGACATTTTACTGCCGATGACGTGCGCCTGTATTTTGATGGAAAAGATGTTTCCATTGGCATTGCCACAATTTACCGTCAGCTTGAAAAACTTGTTTCAGAAGGTGTCGTCCAAAAATATTTTTTGGGGGAGCAGACTGCGGCATGTTTTGAATATACCGGCGACGGATGTAATGCAGGCGAAAAACATTTTCATTTGAAATGTGAAAAATGCGGAAAACTTGTTCATCTTGAATGTGACGATTTAAAAGAAGTCTGTTCACATTTGAAGCAGGAGCATGGTTTTTCCCTTGATTCGCTGAGGACTGTTTTTTACGGTGTTTGCAGCGAATGTTCCGATGAAGAAAAAATGCAGGAGGGCAGGTGATGGGCAGAATCAGATTTTCCAAGACTTATTCCCTAATCGCTGTTTTACTTGTTCTCGCATTGTTTTCAACCCTGCTTTTTGAAGTCCTCCATGCCGACCATGCCAGCAATCATTGTGAAGATGAAAACTGTCCCGTCTGTATGCTGTTGCAGATTGTTCACAGTTCATTCCGCTTCTTTGGATTTTCATCCACCGTTTCAAAAGCCGTTCCATCCGTCTTTGCTCTGATTTCGATTCTAATTTCTTCTATATATATATTCTCAATTACACCGATAACCCAAAAAACAAAACTCACAATTTAGTTTTTCCTGTAAATCCAATTTTCAGGCATGAGTATTGTCCGAAAACATATTCTACAAAAAATTACAGGAAAAATTAAAATGAAAAAAACAGATAAAAAGCCGGTCGTTCTTATTACGGGCTATCTTGGTTCGGGAAAGACGACACTTTTGAACAATTTGCTCCGTCAGGAAAAAAGAAAGGTTGCGCTTATTGTCAACGACATGGGCAGCATCAATGTGGATGCGGAGATTCTGAAAAAGAACGGAACGAATGTTGCCGAGTGTCCCATGTTTGAACTTCAAAACGGATGCATTTGCTGCACACTGCGCGACGAATTCATCCAGCAGATTGAAAAAATCTCCAAGCTGGATTCCGTTGAAGTTGTGTTTGTCGAAGCTTCAGGCATAAGTGACCCGGGAGCAGTCAGCGCGAGTTTTCTTGCTTACGAGGAAGACAATCCAGACACAAATGTTTATTTGACTTCGGTTGTTACGGTTGTTGATGCGGACAGAATTTACCGGGAGTTCCTTTCTGATTTGAAAAAGAAGCAGGAGGAAAAAGAAAAGATTGACCGGAACAATCTTACGGACGAGGAAGTTTCCACACTCATCGTTGACCAGATTGAATTCTGCAATTTCATCGTGCTGAACAAATGTGACCTTCTGAACGAAGAGCAGCTTGCGGAAGTAGAAAAAATCGTGCGTGAATTCCAAAACCGCGCCCCGATTATCCGCAGTGTGAACGGTGAAATCGACATTGAAAAAATTATGACGAAGGAGCCGTTCAACTTTGAGCAGATTGACTCATCATCCGCAATCCAGAAAGCAATCAACAGTTTGAATGAACCGAACCGCGCCACTCAGGGATGCACCGGTGAATACGGAATCTCTTCATTTGTGTTCGAGGAAAAGAGGCCGTTCAACCGCGAGCGTTTTATGGATTTTGTGAACAACCGTTACCCGCGCGAACTTATCCGTTCAAAGGGCTACATCTGGTTTTCCGATGCGGATGCGGATGTTCAGTTGTTCGAGCAGGCCGGAAGAAATTCTTCTGTAATGGAAGTTTCTTATTGGATTGATGCTTTGGTGGAAGAACAGAAAAATGCATACCTTGAACAGAATCCTGATGTGAAGGAAAGCTGGGACGAGGAATTCGGAGATAGAGAGAATCAGATTGTAATAATCGGGAAAGGTTACGATAAAGAAGCAATTCAGACCGAACTCGAAAAGTGCCTTGACGAAAAGGCAATAGCTTAAAACAAGGAGAACAAAATGAGCATTAAGAAATTTTTAATAGGCTGTGCAATGGTTTTGGCAGCCAGCGCGACTTTTGCAAAAACAAAAATAGTGACGACAATTTTCCCGGAGTATGACTGGGTAAAGCAGATTGTCGGAAACAAGACAAAGGATGCGGAAATCACCCTGCTGATTGGCAATGGGGTTGATTTACATTCCTACCAGCCGTCAATCCAAGACATCGCAAAAATCAGCACGGCGGATATTTTCATCTACGTTGGTGGCGAAAGCGACGAGTGGGTTGATGGCGTACTCAAAAGTGCAAGAAACAAAAACATGAAGGTAATCAACCTGATGGAAGTTCTTGGCGACAGAGTAAAGGAAGAGGAAGTTGTTGAGGGAATGCAGGAAGAGGACGAGCATGAACATCATCACGATGAGGATGAAGATGAGCATGAGCATGAACATCACCACCATCATTCAAGCGATGAAGAGGAACTGGAGTATGACGAGCATGTGTGGCTTTCCGTCCGCAATGCAAAAATTCTGTGTGCCGAAATCTGCAATGCACTCTGCGCAAAGGATTCAAAAAATGCCGCGACATACAAAGCAAACTGCGCTTCATATTCTGCAAAGCTCGACAAACTGGATTCAGATTTTGCCGCCGCCGTTAAAAATGGAAAAACAAAGACTTTGCTCTTTGGCGACCGTTTCCCATTCCGCTACCTTGTTGATGATTATGGCCTGAAATATTATGCTGCATTTGTCGGTTGCTCTGCCGAAACTGAGGCAAGTTTTGAGACAATCGTGTTCCTTGCAAAAAAGGTTGACGAGCTTGGACTCAAGAATGTCTGCCAGATTGAAAGCGGAAACGGAAAGATTGCCCGCACGATTATTGAATCGAGCAAAAATAAAAAAGCCACCGCCCAACAGGACGCTGACCTCATACCTGATGCACCTATTTGCATCGGAATGGACTACAATGCCAATATAAATTGGATTGTATCCGGTCAGCCCATTGGCAACCGTCTCAATGTCCTCAAATCGTTCTACACCAAATTCGAGCGCAAGATACCGGCACTCATCTCTGACTTCTGTCAGTACTACCAAGACCACCAAAACAAGACGGTCATCTACTACTACGACACTACCGCCCTCGGCTCTAACTATGCCGTCAACGAACAGGACTTCCGATGGGTCGTTATCCACGAGTTTCAGAAACACGGTTGGCAAGTACAAGATGTCTATATTGGCAACCCGATGAAGCACCACGAGAAGTATCTTGAGATAAACGAAGCCTTTGCCGGTCGCCGCAAACTCATGCCGTTCATCAACCGACAGAACAACGAAGACCTGATACTTGCCCTTCAGACGGCAGGTGTCAGTCGTGGCAGAAACGGCTTCCGTAAAGACAAAGGCGG
>JAFOTA010000203.1 GCA_017421145.1 Treponema sp. | reverse complement strand
GTTTTTCGGAAAATCTTTATCTTATTATAAGAAGAAACGCTTAATGCCTGAGATTCGTAAAACCTGGGGCATGCTACTGCTTTTATTCCCGTAAGGGGTCAAGAATTTCGGAAAATCTGCCGATAATGTTAAGGATAGAGGTGTGGACCGGCTGCTGAACAAGGGTGTGGGGATTTCAGCATGCGGTATTTCACTGGAAAACAGCATAAGAGGCTTGACTTATGGACAATACTTCAAAAATGAATAACGAGCTTGACCAGTACGGTGTATGGGTCAAGACTCCCCCACACGATGCACAGATTGTGCCTTCAGAAAATACACCGGAGCAAAACAGCGTCTCAACCGGAAATGATGATACAGGATTTGAAATTTCGGAAGATGATTCCGGCGGAAATATTCCTGACAGCGGCGGCGGCGTTGATTCACCCGACCTGTCGATTCCGGAAGACTTTTTTTCCGATGACCTGAAGCTTCCTCCTGATCCTCAGACTGAATCTGCTTCGGATGTTTCTGAAAGCGTACAGGATTCAGATGACGACGGTTCGTTTAAAATAGAAGTTGAAGAGCCTCAAAAATCAGATGATACGGCTGCAGAAGAAATTCCACCTAAAGAAGAAAGCCCTTCGGCGGAAGTTTCGGTTGATTCTGGTGCCGGACAGGACGTTGCCGCTGATTTTGATTTCGAAGCCCTTGCAGATGAAATAAACGCATCAGATTCAGAGCCTCCCGCTACATCTGCTCCTGCATCTCATCCGGCGGCGGAAACACAAAGTTCTTCTCCAGACATTGAAGACGGAGAGGTTTCTCTTGACGCATTCCTTGACAGCCCTGGTGAAGACGGTGAAATTTCCGTGGAAAGCTTTTTGAGCGACGGTGATGCTTCCGGTGACACGAACATGCAGCCCGACGGTGAAGTTTCCCTTGACGCATTCCTTGATGCATCTGATTTCGGCGTAGGAACGGAAAAGCAGGAAAATGTCATAGCGGAGTTTGACGATCCTCTTGACATAGACCTTACTTTCGAAGAGCCTGAAGTGGAATACGACGGTGACGGGGACGTTGATTTCAGCGACCTTGACGCATTCCTTGACGAATCTACATCCGGTTCTGAAAGTTCTGCCCCTGCTCCATCATCCGCTCCATCAGATTCCGACGACATACTCGACAACTTTGACGCTATGTTCGACAGCATAGAAGATTCTGCTCCGAAAACCGAATCATCTGATGCCGCAAAAGCAGCTCCCGCTTCATTCGGTGAATCAGAAAGCGTGGATCTCTCAGAATTCGGTCTTGGCGATGAAGATACAGGAAACATAAAGATCGGCGGTGAGGAAAAGAAGCCTAAGGTTCCTGATGTCCAGAACTATGAGCTTGTAATAGATGAAAACGCCATGGATTCAAGCGACATGGGAAATGAGTCCACTGAGGATACCGTTGCAATAGAGCTTGACACAAGTTCAACCGGGCCTGAGTCACTCAAGCAGGATGAGGCCAACCCCTATTCCGCTCCTGACAATGATTTTGACGTTGATTCGCTCCTTGATTCAATTGTCGATGAAACGTCTTCTTCTCCTGCCCCTGCATCAAAGCCTGCCGAAATGGAAAGAACCGTATCTGATGAAACAAAGGCCGAAGAAACAGTGCCTGACGCATCCGTATCCAATGAAGAAAAACCAGTGGAAACGGAACCGGCGGAAAATGAATCAGAGGAAATAAAAGCAGAAGAATCTATGCCTGTCGAAACTGAATCAGAAGAGCCGAAAATCGATGAAACGGTTCCTTTTGAAAGCGGGGACGCTGGATCAGATGAATCAAATACGATAGAAACAAATGAACCTTCTGAATCAACGGAAACAAAAGCTGAGGAATCAGTGCCAGTCGAATCTGAAGCAGATGAACCAATAACGGTAGATAATGAATCAGAAGAAACAAAAACCGATGAATCTGTTCCTTTTGAAACTGAATCGACTGAATCAGAGGAAATAAAGGCAGAAGAAACGGAGACCGCAGAAGCACCGTCTGATGATGTCAGGATCGATGACGTAAACATTGATGAAACCGACGCAGATTTTCAGGAAATCGAAGGCATAGTGTCTGAAAGCTCCCAATCTGCCGATACAGATGATATGGCAAAAAATGAATTCAGCGCAGACCTGGAAAATGAGCCGGAACTGACAGCTGAAACAGAAATACAATCTGAAAAAACGGAGGGTTCAATGGCTGATATAGAAAATGCAGCAGAAGAAAATGAAGTCAGTGCTCCTGTCTTTGCAAATTCCGGCGAGGAGGCTCTGCCAGAGACTGAATCTACCGGTGCGGTAGAAGATACGGTTGCCTTGGATGATTTTATGGGCAGCGAAGGTTTTTCAGATCCGTCGATTTGCGAGGGAAACCGCTCTTATTCACCTGAAGAGCTTGAGCAGCAGCGCAAGGAATCAGAAGCGCCGGAAGATGAAGGAGATCTTGATGCCGGTGCACAGGATGCGGTGATTGAAAGTCTCGTGGTAGATCCTTCAGAAGGCGGCGTTTCGAACGATGTTATGGATGATGATGACGTAATCCCCTCTCCGTTCTATTCTCCTCTCGTTGAAAATGAGGGTGAAGCTTCTGACAACTTCAAGGAAAACGGAAGCGCAGATTCGTCCGGTGATTTTGATGACCCTGATGAATCAGAAGGTGAAGGCGGAATGTTCAACCTGGATGTCGATGCAATGGTTCCTGCCGACATGAGCGGTCTGGACTATGATGAAAATACCGGTATCCGTCCTGCAGAAAATTCAAATGAAACAGTTGCAGAAAATGAAAATAAGGGTGATAATATAGAGAGTATTGATGAAGGTTCACAGCCTGAAAATACTATCCTTGCTGAAACCCCTGCTTGCGGTGATGCAGCGGCAGACGGAGAAACAGAAGAAGAAACCAAAGACACCATTCCAGATGCTGGAGAAGAACAAATGGATACCAACACACAGGATCAAATCTCTGAGAACACGAGGCTTATCAGGCAGATTGCCCAGGAGCTTTCATCAATCAGGGAAGAAATCAATGAGCTGAAGAGTGAATTTGCGGAATTCAAGAACGGTACTGCACCTGTTCCGGAGCCTGCACCTGTAGATTCTGAAAAAGAATCCGGGTTCTTCAGTGACATGGATGATGACGATACAATCGCGCTGAGCGGAGATGAATTGTCCAACATCCTTAGCACGGCGGAATTCACCCCTGCCGAAAACGAAGCGGAAGAATCACTGCTCGGCTCTGTTGAGGGAGCTGCTGCAGTTCCGAACGAAGATTTTGACAACAATCTTAGCGTCGATTTCAACGAAGAGAATTTTGAGGAGCCAAACCTTGACTCCGTAGAGCTTGAAAACGAAATCGAATCAAATGAAGAAGAGACCCTGCCTGACGAAATTGAAGTTCCGAAGGTTGAGGATGACGCAGCGGTAGATTCAGAAAAGTCTGTCGAGCCTGATTTTGAACCTGCAGAACCAGAGGCACAGGAAAGCGGTTCAGTTTCAGAGCCTGCCCTTTCTGATGAAGCTTCAGAAGATTCTTATACTGAACCTGAAGTTTCAGCGGAAGACATGGAAACGGAAGCAGAAACAGAAACGACTTCTGAAGAAACGTTCGAAGAGCCGGCTGCAGAAGCTTCCGTCAATGAAGAATCCGAACAGGATTCAGAGCCTGTCATCAGCAACGTTGAAGAAAGCTCCGGTTCCTCTGAATCAGAGTCACTTGACGCACAGGAAGACAATTCCATTTCTCAGGATGACTACAACTATCTTTCAGAAGATGCGTCAAACGGTGAGGAAGAAGACGAAAAGCTTGAGCCTGGAATTTCAGAAGAGCCTGTCAACACGGTGTTCAAGAAATGGGATTCAGCTGATCCTGAAGCACAGGAAGACGCAGGTCTTGATGCAGCAGTTGAAGAAGATTTCCAGGAACCTGTAGAAGCAGAATCCGGTGAAAGCGCACAGGAAGAAAGCCCGGCCGCAGAAGAAGAAACTGTAGTTCCTCCTGCAGAAGTCGGTGATCAAGCCGAAGAAGAAACTGTTTCCGAGCAGATCCAGCCATCTTCCGGCGTAAGCTCAATCCCTGAGGAAATGAAACAGGAAATCAGATCCGTGCTTGCATATATGGATCAGCTCCTTGAAAGCCTTCCAGAGGACAAGATTGCGGAATTCGCCCAGTCAGAGCAGTTCAGCACATACAAGAAGCTGTTCAATGAGCTTGGCTTGTCCTGAGCTTTGAAAAACAGCCGCTAATCAGGCTTGAAACCGTATCCTTGCAGGAATAAATCTTGTATAGGGATACGGTTTTTTTTTGCCGATTTTAAAAGCATGACGATTAATCTTTTGAAAAAAGAAGGTATGAAGGACTCAGTTTCTGTTGACGGAATCAAGCTGCATTCCGCCTATGCCCCCGAAAAGGAGGCCCAGAGATTCGTCGATTCGCTTGAATGTTCATTCCTTCCGTCATACATACTGATTACGGAGCCTGCACTGTCCTATTGCGCCCAGTTTCTAAGGGAACGTTTTCCGGGTGCAAAATTATGCTGCGTCCGCTACAATTCTTTTTTTTCCGATTACAATTATTTCTGGGACAAAAGCTTCCTTTATGACAGCCATTCATACGTTCCCCTTTCACAGCAGCTCTTCAACTACATGGGAGAAGAAGGAATAAGCGCATGCCTTTTTGCTTCATGGAAACCTTCGGAAAAAGCATTCCCGTCCGAGTGCAGTGCGGTATGGAACGAAATAAAATCTGCAGTGCTGAAAAGCCGGGCTGTACTCACGACGATGACATATTTTGCGAAGCGCTGGACAAGAAATTCAATCAGGTTCTGCCTTTTTTCGCATAAAAACGCATACATACAGAAAGGCTCCTCTCCGGTCGTAGTGTGTGCAAGCGGTCCCAGCCTTCAAACTTCATTTCCGAAGCTTATAGAGCACAGGCACTCTTTTTTTCTGATTGCACTGTCATCTGCCCTTAAGCCGCTTATAGAAAATTCGCTGATTCCAGACCTGATCGTAACAACGGACGGCGGATACTGGGCAAAGCAGCACCTATCGTTTGCAATGGAAAATGACTTTGACATACCGGTCGCAATGCCTGTTGAAGCTGCATGCTACGGAAAGATTTTTGACAGAACAGTCATCCCACTTTCATACGGTGACGGATCCGGTGAAGACATATTGAAAGAATGCGGATACATACAGGTAAAGGCCATGAGAAACGGAACGGTAAGCGGAACAGCCGCAAAGCTCGCTCTGGACATAAGCGACGGAAACGTCTATTTCTGCGGGCTTGACCTTGCACCGTCAAAAGGATTCTGCCACACACAGCCGAATGAACTTGAGCTTACAGGAGCCGCAAAAGATTACAGGCTTTCCACAAAAGAAACAAGGCTTTCACAAGGAAGCTTTCCTTCTACCGCTCTTTCTGCATACAGGGACTGGTTCAAGGGCAGCGATTTCGGAGGAAGGCTTTTCAGGCTCAGCAATAATTTCGTGTATTCCAACTCGCTAGGAAAAATCAGCGACGTGAACTGGAAATATTTTGAGTCTCACAACACAAGGAAGCTTCCGAAACCGAACCTTGTTTTTACGGAAACAGACTTCAGCATTGAAGAAAGAAAGAAAAAAATCCGCGGCATAATTGAAAGCCACATGCATGACGACGAATGGGTAAAAAACATATTCCCTTCTGAATACATAGTCTTGGAGCGCAACAAGGGAACGGAAAACGAAGTCTCGGTCAGGAAAAAGATAATGGAAAAAATGAACGTTTTCTGCCGTGAAATGACGGACTATCTGGACAAAGGTCAAGGACAGCGGGAAAAATGATTTATTCAGGAACAGTTTTATCTAAGACCGGCCGGATCGTGCCTCTTTTTTCTGACGGTAAGCCCATGCACTCAAAATACAATCCAGAGTCGGAAGCGCAGTCGTTCATGAAAGAAGCTGAATGCGGATTCATAGTCGCAGCAGGTATAGGCGGTGGATTCCACATTGAAAACCTTCTTTCCAGGCTCTCCGGTGATTTTTTTGTTCTTGCAGTGGAAGCCGACAAAGAAAGCCTTGATTTCTGTCTTTCAATTCCCGGTGTAAGGGAACTTTCTGATTCCGCAAAGCTTTCTTTTTGCACCGCAGATGATTTTGAATCTGAATTGGAAAAGCGTTATTTTCCTGCCGCATATCCTTCGTTTACGTTTGCAGCCCAGCGTGCGTGGGAAATCCATTCACAAGAAAAATGCTCGTTTATAAAAAATATAATAGAAAAAAAGATAAGATCACTTTCCGCTGATTTTTCAGTCCAGTCGCATTTCGGAAAAATCTGGCAGAAAAACATAATGGAAAACCTGAAGATTGCAGCCGTAGCATCGGAAGTGGAAGCGGAACCTTGCACGGAAAAGATTGCAGCCGTCATTGCGGCAGGACCAAGCCTTGACTTGACCGCGGGCATGATTTCATCACACCGGGAAGATTACGTGGTTTTCTCTACCGACACTGCATACGGTCCTTTGGTTTCAAGGGGAATAGATCCTGATTACGTTCTTTCGATCGACGGACAGTTCGTTTCTTCAGGCCATTTTATGCTCGGAACCGGATTGAACGGAAAGCTTCCTTGTTTTGTTTTTGATCTTTGTGCAAACCATACGGCGGTAAACGCAGTCATTGAACGCGGATGCAGGGTGATTTTCGTAAAAAGCTTCCATCCTTTGTGCATGAAGGCAGCTGAAGGTTTTGGACTTCTTACGGTTGAAAGCGGATCCGGCACGGTAACCATAGCTGCATGCGATTTTGCCCGTCAGCTTGGTGCAAAAAAAATAAGGGTGTTCGGAGCAGATTTTTCATACAACGGCGGAAAGCCCTATTGCCGCGGAACATACCTTGATTCAAGTTTTTCGAAATCAGCGTCGAGGATTGAAAACCCGGAAACAAGGCACTGCGCACTCATGTTCAGGACAGAGCTAAAAGAGGCTCCTTCAAAAAGTATCTTCGGCGACAAGCTTAAAAATCCTGTTACAAGCCCGGTTCTTGAAGGCTACGGAGAAACCCTCTGCATATGGGCGAAAAAATACGGCTTTGATTTTGACGGCGGACTACTTGTAAACCCTGGAAATTCTTTCCGTCATGAAGATTTTCAAAAAAACATTAAGGAATTCACTCACTGGATGGATACTATCAAGCCGATATTTGAAGGGTGGGGATGTTCTTCCGATGCGGCGGAGCTTTCTTCCGATCCTGATTTGTATCCCCTTTTTCCGTATGTTGCATGGCTCAGAAAGAAAGACGGCAATAACAAAGTCGCCTTTTTTGAGCTGCTGAAACTT
>JAFOTA010000030.1 GCA_017421145.1 Treponema sp. | reverse complement strand
TTCGATGCGCCGAATGCAAACGGAATCAAATCTTCTATTTTTGAACCGTTCCATTTTACATTGCAGACAACCGCACATTCAGGTTCAATCTGTATCCTTTGCTCACCTTTGGGATAAACAATTTTTTCCGAATCAAATGGGTACAGAGTCAAAAAATCAGGTACAGAATTTTTCCCATTCGGAATATACGTCGGGAAAATGGCTTTAGGTGCATTTTTTTCGGCAGTCTTCACGTTCTTAAAATCTGCCGCTTCACCAGCCTGTTCAAGATGACCAGTAAAATTTCCGGCCACGCCAAAACACGGGATTTTTTTCAAATCGATTTCTTCCATGATTACCTCTTAATGACGGAATGTTTGACCGCGCTTTATAAAATCCATATGGCTGGCTTTTTTCTTGGTCATTTTCATTTTGATTTCAGACGGCGCTTTGTTGCTTGATGGGACTGTTTTTTTCATCCAAATCGGAGTGCGAGGATTCAAGTCGCCTTTTTCAACATATTTTGACCATTCATCCGGTTCAGGCACTTCAAATTTCATATGCTCCCCTGTCATCGGGTGATTGAATTCCAAAGTACGTGCATGAAGAGCAAGCCTAAAAAATGGATCCGTGTGTGCCCTGTAGTTTTCATCCCCGGCCAAAGGATAACCTTTTGAAGCAAGATGTGCGCGGATTTGATTTTTCTTTCCCGTATCCAATGAAAGTTCAAAAAGCGAATGAGTTTTTCCGCGCAAAATTATCTTGTAATTTGTCCTGGCTTCAACAGTTTCGACATTTTCGGCACCATCTTTTGGAACATATCCGACATGATAAGCGTTTTGTGCAAGAGCATCGTCAATCAAACCGGAATCCGGCAGGATTTTTTGTCTGTTTCGGGGATTTTCTGCCACCGCATGATAAAGGCGTTCTGTCACCATCTTGTGCCATGTCGTGATTATCTTTTTTTGTGCCGCTTCATTCAATGCAAACATCATCACACCGGAAGTGTCCCTGTCCAAGCGGTGTACAATCAGCGGTTTGTGAGCAGAGGAATATGTCCCCTTTCCGCGCATGATTTTCTCCAAAACCTCCAAAGCTGTCCTTGCTTTGCTTCCAGGATAGGGTACAGATAGCATTCCGCTCGGTTTTACAATCACCACTATATCTTTATCTTCATAGAGGATTTCTATCTTTTCTTTTCCGTAATCGGCCTTGTGCTCTCTTTTATATTGCGTACTTGCTTTTACGTTGTGGATATTTTTGTTCATTTTTTCTTAGCTCCAGTTTTTATAAGGCTCGTGTAAATAAAAAGCAAAATTGTCAGACATGCCAAATACGCTATCAGCATGATTTGAAAAGCTTTTTTGGTCAAATCTTTTGAAAAAAGCAAAAAAAGCAGACCCATCACAAAAGTCAAAGCCCCGATTATATAAAAAATAACGCTGCTCGCTTTTGATATAGGAGCTTTTTTAACTGATTCCGGGCGGCCCAAAAATACAGCCGTTCCGCAAGAAACCAGTCCAATGACTATGAATATTATTCCGAATAAAATTGTTTTCATCGCTAGAAATATACAATCAATCAGATTATTTTTCTATACAAATGAGGTTTCCTTTAAACAAAAATCTCGTCCCTGTGCATGCGGCCTAAATTTTCCAGGGCTTCAACCAGATTGTACTGCGGATTTTTTGCACGGAAATCTTTTAAATCCACCAGAAAGCGGTTCATCGAAAAATGCTGATACACAAAAACTTTATCCCAAGCCGAATCTGTTTTATATGAAGATTTCAAACATTCCCGGTATGGTGTAAAAATGCCTTTTTCTTTCAGCTCAGCATAGCCGACCAACCAAAGCTGTGTGGGGACAGATCTGTCACCTTTTTCTGCAAGCAGATTTTGATGCAACTCAGCGGCCATGGTTGCCATCTTTTTTTGACTGTCCAAAATCAGATTTTTAATCTGGTCACCGCCGTTTTTCATGAGATATTTCAGATGGGTTGTTTTTGCAGTGTGAACAGGAGTCTTGTTCATTATGATTACGTTTTTTCTAAAATCAGTTTTCAGCTCAGGATTACGGGCAAAAAATCCGGCTGCAATCTTTCCGCTCTGCCCTACCAGATATTTGTTGTTTTTTTTCAGCTGCTCGTCTTTTCCGGGATTGTCACCTATCACAATCAAATTGATTTCGTCATCTTCGGTAAAATCATCATAAGCGGTGTTATAAACGACGGCTGTTTCAATCGGATATTCCGGTGTGTTTCCTTCGGCCGCTTTTTTTTGCAATGGTTCCAAATCTTTTGAAAATTTCATCCACTCATCGCAATAATTTTTCAGCTGATTTCTGTACTCACAAAATGCTTCCCACTGATTTTTTGTCATATCTGTCCCCTTAATCTGTCACTCTAAAAACAAAAAGCCTGTCACCTTAAAAAAGCAACAGGCTTTAATTTTGCTGGTTAATTATTATTTTCCGTTCTTTGGATTATGAAGTACGGCATCTGTAATGCGGTAAGATACAACTACAGGAGTATACGGCAAATCTTCCTGAGTAACCTGACCGACACTAAAGAATCCCATTACACCATAAGTTCCGTTCGGGATAAACTCAATGCCCTTCTTAATCAAGCGTCCGTTGATATAAACGTCATACTTTCCGTCGTTTACCTGAATCTTCAGCTTGTTGATTGCATTATATCCCTTGTTGATTGCAGTACTTGGATAGAAATAAGCCGTTCCTTCATCATTCGGTTCAACCAAATCTGTGTAGGTTTTTCCGTCCCACTTGTAGAGAGCATATTCTCCGTCGGTGTTGATTTCAAAACGGATATAATTGTAAAGCTTTCCGGTTGAGCTTGGTCTTGTATAACCAAATACAAATCCATAAGCTGATTTTATGTATCCGGATTTCTTGCTGAACTCACCTTCAATCATATCGAACTGACCGAATTCCGGTGATGTATAGAAATATCCGCAGTCTTCAATATCAGACAGCTGTGGAGATTCCCAATCTGTCGTGAACTTCTGGAGTTCAACAAGAGCCTCTTGATTTGCTTTTGCCTCAGCTTCTTTTCTAGCCTTTTCTTCTTCAGCAGCTTTCTTTTCTGCGGCAGCTTTTTCAGCGGCTTCCTGTTTTGCCTTTTCTTCAGCGGCTTTCTTTTCTGCAGCGGCCTTTGCTTCAGCTTCCTGCTTTGCTTTTTCCTCTGCGGCTTTCTTTTCTGCAGCTGCTTTTTCAGCGGCTTCCTGCCTTGCCTTTTCTTCTGCAGCCTTCTTTTCTGCGGCAGCTTTTTCAGCGGCTTCTTTCTTTGCCTTTTCTTCAGCAGCTTTCTTTTCTGCGGCGGCTTTATCTGCAGCTTCTTTCTTTGCTTTGTCTTCAGCGGCCTTCTTTGCAGCAGCTTCCTGTTTTGCTTTCTGCTCTTCGGCCTGTTTTGCCTGAGCTTCTTCCAAAAGTTTCTTGGCTTCTGCGTCGTTCGGGTCGCTCTTCAAAAGTCCGTTGAGAACGCTGATTGCCTGGGCATATTTTCCACCGTCGATGTAATCCTTTGCCTGCTTAAGCTTGTCCTGACGTGCCTTGGCTGCTGCATCTGCATTTGCTTTTTCCTGCTTTGCTTTTGCTTCTTCAAGTAGTGCCTTTGCTTCTGCATCGTTCGGATCAGTCTTCAAAAGTCCATTGAGCAAGCTGATTGCCTGGGTATACT
>JAFOTA010000202.1 GCA_017421145.1 Treponema sp. | reverse complement strand
GGAGAGCGCGACGGCAATTTCTTCAGCAACTTCTCAGGTGGCCGAAAACTGCAGGTCTCTTTCCGAAATGCAGGGCGAAGTGGATGCCGTCATTCAGGACTGCCGTGCGGCTTCAAGTGCATTGAACGCAACCAGCCAGAATATGACCGAGATTTCAGATCTTGCACAAAAGTCTGTCGCCAATCTTTCTGATGCGGTAAGCAAATTCAAAGTCTGATCCGCACTGAAAACTGCATGCCCCGGTTTTTTTGCCGGGGTTATTTTTTTTCTTCCTGCTTCATGATTTTTTCGCGCCTTTCTTTCATTATTGCAAGCGTTCCGACCACTCCGCATCCTTCAAGGATTCCTGTGACATAGGGCTTGAAAAGGATGAGATAGGGGAGCGCACATGCAACTCCGCAGAGAACGATGCACGCAACATATGATTTCGTGGGTTTTTCAGCTTCCGCACCGTTTTTGAGCGCCGCTTTTTTTGCCTTTGAAATCAAAATCAGAAAAAGAACCAGGACGAAAATCCATGATGCCGTTCCTGCAATGCATATTATAAGGTTCAGTGTGTATGGATTCATTTTCCTCTCCTTTCAATCCATTTTAGAAGCGTTTTTTTTGCCGAGCCGAATGCGAGCGGACAATTTTCCACGTCTTCCTTCGTTTCAATTTTCATGCGGACGAATCCTTCGACTTCGCTTTCCTGGGTTTTGATTGTTGAGCCTTCTGGAATCTTTGCCGTAAAAAACAGGTCGCAGGTTTTGTATTTGATTCCCTTGTATTCATAGTCGTTGGGATATGAGCACAGGTATTCAAGCGACTCGGGCTTCACTCCGGTTTCTTCGATGCATTCCCTTTCCGCAGCCTCTTCAACTGTTTCGTCAGGATCCGTAAATCCGCCGGGAAGTGCAAGAAAACCTTTGCGCGGTTCCTTTGCTCTTTTTTCAAATAGTATGCCGCCTGATCCGTCTGCAATCAAAAGCCCCACGGCCGTAGCGACGTTGTTGTAAAGTTCCAGCGAGCAGTCAGGGCATTCCCATTTGCGTCCGTTTTTCACGGTCATTATGTTTTTTGATCCGCATGCGGGACAATAAGTGAATCTGTTTCCTTCCATGATGACTGATTCTAGCATACATCGACGGTCTATGCCATAGTTCCCAAAACCCGGAGATTTTTGTATTATTGATAGTAATTAATAAAAAACGGGGGGCTATATGCAGACGGAAACTTTTGAAACGAACAGGTCTGAAACCAATCCTCAGACCCTCATAAACAAGTTTTTTGACACTTTTTTCGGCTACTTCGACAGCGATGACGAAGCGAAAATCCGCAGTGCATGGGACTGGCTTGTGGAAAAAACTTCCGGAATCAGCAGGTCATGCGGAAGCCCCTATTATCTGCATCCTATGCGCGTGGCATGCGTCCTTGCAAAAACCAGGCTCGGATGGCAGTCGATATGCGCGGCTTTTTTCCACAATCTTCAGGAAATAGACGCTGATTGCATTCCCGAAATAAAAAAACGTTTTGGTGATGAAGTTGCCTCAATCTGTTCAGGCACGTCGAAAATCACTTCGCTGAAATTCAAGTCGTCCTCAATGCAGCAGTCAGATGCAATAAGAAAAATGCTTTTTGCAATGGTCGACGACATACGTGTGATTCTCGTCAAAACCGCCGACCGACTTGACCGCATGAGAAACCTCAAATCCGTTGATGCGGAAACACAAAAGCAGATTGCATCCGAAGTCATGGAAATCTGGGCCCCGCTTGCCGGAAGACTCGGTATGAACGATGCAAAAAACGAGATGGAAGATCTTGCGCTCAAATATCTGCATCCGAAAGCTTTCCAGCAGATTAAATCCATCGTTTCCCTTAAAAAAGGAGAGCGTGAGGAATACCTTAAGAATGCGGTGAAAAAAATTCAGGTGAGGGCGGAAAAAGCCGGAATCAGCGTGAACATAACCAGCCGTGCAAAGCATTTTTATTCCATATATCAGAAGATGAGGAAGAGAAACAAGGATCCGGGGGAACTTTTTGATCTTCTTGCATTGCGCGTAATCTGCACCACACAGGCTGAATGCTATACTCTTGTCGGAATCGTGCATTCATTGTGGAAGCCGATGGAAGGTAGGTTCAAGGACTATATCGCAATGCCCAAGGCAAACGGATACCAGTCTCTCCACACCACGGTAATCTGCGAGGGTAAGCCGCTTGAAATCCAGATCCGCACGCAGGACATGCACAACATAGCCGAGCATGGTGTTGCCTCACACTGGCTTTACAAAAAGGGTACGAACAAGGACATGGTCCGCGCCGAAGACCTTAGCATCATAAATCAGCTGATGGAGCTTAGAAACGAAGACGTGAACAACGAAGCTTTTTTCAAGACGCTGAAAGAAGAGCTTCTGGGAGATTCGATCTTTGTGTTCACTCCCCGCGGCGATGTGAAGGAGCTTCCCCTTGGTGCGAATGCAATCGATTTTGCATACACGATTCACTCCGGGATCGGTGAAAAGATTGTCGGGGCAAAGGCTGACGGAAAAATCATTCCGATTACCGCCGAGCTTAAGAACACGCAGATCGTTGAAATCCTCACGAATCCTCAGGCACATCCGACACAGGCGCAGCTGAAATCGGTCAAGACGGGTAAGGCAAGGCAGAAAATCCACTCATGGCTTGCGGCTAATGACCCGACTTTCATCGACAAGGAAGCTCTGGCAAAAAAAGAAGCTGACTCGCTTGCACATGCAATCCATTCACGTGAGATGGCACAGCAGAGGGCGGCTGAAGGTAAAAGCAGGAAAAACCGGAAAACGTCGGTCAACTACACGGGGCTTGTTCAGGTTGACGGGGACACGAACTATATGGTCACTATTGCAAAATGCTGCTGTCCGCAACCGGGGGAGCCTATAGTGGGTTATGTTTCCAGAAACAGGGGAGTCACCATCCATCTTGCGTCATGCCTTACTTTCCTAAGAATTCCGGACATTGCGCGCAGGACCGTAGAAGTGAAGTGGGACATGAATGTTTCTGCGGACCAGGGTGAAAAAAAATAGACGGAAAACAAAAAAAGTCCTCTGCCTAAAAACAGGGGACTTTTAAATTCGGCATTTTATGCTTGCAGGATTTTAGTTCTGCTTGGTGAATTCAGTACCGTTTGAAATATAACTAACAGCATTTATTTGAATTGAACCGCCTGTTACGGTCAGCTTGTCTGCGGCATGAGTATCCGGCCTGAGCGTTCCGATTTGTGTACGGGAACTGCCTGAACCTTCAGATTTATAGACGTAAACATCCTTTACCCTTCCATCCTGTGTTGCGGAAGTATCGAGCATCCATTGTATGGTGTCGTTGTCGATGCGTGATCCGTTGCGCTTTACTATGAGCTTGTAGTATCCGCTGCCTTCTGCCTGCTCTTTGTCGAAAGTCAATTCCCATGAGCCTGACGTATAGATCTTGTCAAACAGTGAACCCGCCTGAATCATAAGACCCAGCAAATCTGCACAGGAAGTCAGCGTCATGACCGCTCCCACGATAAGTGCTCCGAACAAAAATTTAAGTGACTTTTTCATTTTCAATCCTCCGTTAAGTTTTATAAAAAACTGTTATAAGTATACTCCATTTTCAGGTTTTGTTAACCCTTTTTCCATGAAAAACCAGATTTTTTATGGAATTCTTCCTAAAACATTGCGTTTCTGGCCTTCCAAATCCAGGAAGATTTCGGTGCTGGAGAATTTCATAGCCCTTGGCATTAAAAAACCCCGGTTTCATTTGGTTATTGCCGGGGTCTATTATTGATTACTGGCGTGTAAATGTAACGGTACTGGGGCCCGAACTCGTGGTAAAGTACTGCCAGCCATCGGTGGTTGTTATTATCTGGTCTCCACT
>JAFOTA010000201.1 GCA_017421145.1 Treponema sp. | reverse complement strand
ATATTGCTGCATGGCTTACACATCAAGCGAGACTGCAAAAAAATATCCAGAGCATGTAAAGGCATTCATCCGCGCAATCATGAAGGCGAGCGCTTTCGTTCAGAAAAATCCTGAGAAGTCCGCGCAGCTTCAGATTGACAACAAGCAGATGACAGGCGATGTCGAGCAGAACGCATATCTTCTGAAGACATACAACTACACTCCGTCGGTGACTCTTGCCCGCGAGACAGTGCACAACGCAATCTCACAGCTTGTCGATATGGGCGTGATGAACAATGTAAGCGACGACAAAAAATTCGTTGAGGATCATTTCATAAGCTATGATGACATTCCTGATTCTTATGTCTGCAATGATGACGGTACTTTCTCTGAGGCAGGTGTCCCGAGTCTGAAGCATATCGCAAAGAATTAGTTTCTAATTTTTCAATTGGGGGAAATATATATGAGCAAAAAGATTAAGAAAATTTTTATACTGGCATTACCATTTTTTGCGGCGGCAATTTCTGCCGTGCTGTATTTTGCAATTCCTGAAAGTGGAAAACAAAAAGCCATGGCGTGTCCGTACTATATGTATTTCCTCCTTGCAGCCGTCTCTGTCCTTGCAGTCTGTATCGTTGTCGGACTTTTCGCAAAGAACTTCGGTCAGAAACTGTACGGAAAACTTCCGTTTTTCACCGGACTGATTTTTTTCCTTGCGGTTCTAAACACGCTCGTTTCAAAAACCGCGCTTCTTCCTGTCCTGTACTTTCCTTCGCTCGACAGGGTTTGCGGACTGCTTTGGACACAGAGACTTTTTCTTCTAAGCAACCTGCTTTTTTCTCTCGGACTTTTGTCTCAGGGATTTTTGTTCGGTCTTGTCACAGGATTTTTCACCGGACTTGCACTCGGCTATAACCGTCACGTTGGTTACTGGCTGAATCCTGTGACCAAGTTTCTCGGCCCAGTTCCAACGACCGCGTGGATTCCGCTTGCACTGAGCGTTTTTCCGACCACACACGGAGCGAACGTTTTCTTGATTGCATTTGCTGTCTGGTTCCCGGTAACTCTTATGACTGCCAGCGGCATTCAGAGCGTGAACAAAACTTTCTTTGAGGTGAGCGAAACCCTCGGCGCAAAGACATTCACAAAAGTTTTCCGCATAGCTGTTCCTGCAAGTCTTCCGCAGATTTTCCTCGGACTCTTTTATGGAATAGTTTCGTCCTTCGCAACTCTCATGGCTGTGGAGATGAACGGAAATTCAGAGGGAATCGGATGGTACATCAACTGGCAGAAATCTGTCATGCAGTATGACGGTGTCTACGCAGGATTGATTGTGATTGCTGTTTTGTGTTCATTGATTCTGACTTTGCTTTTCAAAGTGCGCGACAAGATTATGGTCTGGCAGAAGGGTGTAATCAGGTGGTAATCCGTAGTTTGACGATTAAGGTCATCCGTAATAAAAAAGGAGTTTAAAATTGCTTGGAAACATAAAGATACAGAATGTAAATAAAAGTTTTGATGATATCCACGTGCTGAACAATTTTACATTGGACATACAGCCGGGAAGTTTTGTTTCGCTGATTGGTCCGTCTGGCTGCGGAAAATCAACCCTGCTCAGGATAATCGGAGGTCTTGAAAAAAAGTTTCAGGGAGAAGTTCTTCTTGACGGTGAAAAAATCAAAAAAGCCGGAAGCGACCGTGGATTTGCTTTCCAGGGCTCGAATCTTTTTCCATGGCTTACGGTTTATGGAAACGTTGCGTTCGGATTGAAGGCAAGAAAAATCTTCAAAGAAAAAAAGCAGGACGTGACCGACATAATAAATCTTGTGGGACTCAAGGGATTCGAAAACTCCTATCCGCATCAGATTTCTGGTGGAATGCAGCAGCGTGCGTCTCTTGCCCGTGCCCTTGTGGGACACCCGAAAGTGCTTCTTCTTGATGAGCCTCTCGGTGCCCTGGATGCTTTCACGAGGATGAATCTTCAGGACGAAATCCTCAGGATAAAAAAAGAAAACGACATGACCATGCTCATGGTTACGCATGATGTGGATGAGGCAATCTACATGAGCGACAAAGTTGTGGTCATGAGCGCGCGTCCGTCAAAAGTCGAGGCGGTCATTGACATTGAGCTTCCGAGACCAAGGGCAAGGATTCAGGATGCGTTTGCAATCTACCGTAACAAGATTCTCGAAATATTGAATTACGGCGGAAAAGTTCAGGAAGTGGAATATAACATTTAGAAGAAAGTACTCAGGGCAGCTTCCAAAAAGATTGTCCTGAGTTTCTGATTTGAAAATACTGGAGTTCAACATGGCGTTGTCAATAGAAACAAAATGCCTTCACTTGGAAAAAGATTCCGGCGATGAGGCAAGCAGTGACGGAAAGACCGGGTGTACCCACTACGGTGCGGTAAGTTTTCCTATTTATCAGACCGCAACTTATGCGCATCCCGGGGCTGGACAGAGCACTGGCTTTGATTATTCAAGGCTTCAGAATCCGACGCGCGAGCAGCTGGAAAAAGTAGTGTGCGCGCTTGAGGGCGGCATCGATGCATTCGCTCTTTCTACGGGCATGGCTGCAATCAGCCTTTTGATGGAGATTTTCAAACCGGGCGATCATCTTATAGTTGATTCTGATCTTTACGGCGGAACGATAAGGCTTTTTGATCATGTCTCCTCAAAAAACGGAATCAGCTTTACGCGCGCTTCATGTGCTTCCGATGACATTGAATCTTTGATTACGGAAAAAACAAAGGCCGTGTATGTAGAAACTCCGACAAATCCGATGATGAACGTAACGGATATTGCTTCCGTTGCAAAAATCGCTGCAAGGCACAATCTTCTTCTTATAGTTGACAACACTTTCCTGTCACCTTATTTTCAGAATCCGCTTGCACTCGGTGCCGACATAGTGATCCATTCGGGGACGAAATATCTTAGCGGACATAACGACACTCTTTCTGGTTTTATCGTGACGAACAGAAAGGACATTCAGGAAAAGCTCCGCTTCCTCATAAAAACGACGGGAGCAGGTCTTGCACCATTTGACTGCTGGCTTGTTCTCCGCGGAATAAAAACGCTTGCGCTGCGCATGGAAAAGGCACAGGAAAATGCAATAAAAATCGCGCGGTGGCTTAAGACACAAAAATCTGTCGTGCGCGTAATCTACCCGGGACTTGAAGATCATCCTGGATACGGAATCATGAAAAAGCAGGCAAGGGGATTCGGAGGAATGCTCACTTTCCAGACGGACAGCACTGAAAAAGCACTTTCCGTTTTGAGCCATGTAAAGCTCATCCAGTATGCAGAAAGTCTTGGCGGTGTGGAAACATTGATAACATATCCGACGACCCAGACACATGCAGACGTACCGGAAGAACTGAGGTTGAAAAACGGAATCACTCCGGCAACTCTAAGGCTTTCGGTCGGTATAGAAAACGCTGATGATTTGATAGCTGATTTGAGGCAGGCATTGCAGGAGGAATGATGGCAAATTTCAATCATGTGACTGACAGAAAAAATACTTTTGCGGCAAAATATGATCTTGCTGCAAAACGTAAAAAACCTTTGGATGCGATTTCTCTGTGGGTTGCCGACATGGATTTTCCGACTGCACCATGCATTATAAAAGCCTTGAAAAAAAGGGCAAAGCACGGAATCTTCGGTTACAGCCGCCCGGACGACCGCTATTACAGAGCAGTAAAAAAATGGTTCGGTTCTCGCCACGGTTTTTCGATCGAAGAAGAATGGGTCATAAACACGCCGGGAGTCGTTTTTGCAATCGGTACTGCAATCCGCGCATTCACTAAAGAAGGTGACGGAGTTCTCATACAAAAGCCGGTCTATTATCCTTTTTTCAATACCATTGCAGCACAGGGAAGACGGGTCGTAAGCAATCCCTTGGTATTCAAGGACGGACACTATGAAATTGATTTCGAAGATTTTGAGCAGAAGATTGTTTCCGAAAATGTAAAGCTTTTTTTGCTCTGCTCGCCGCATAATCCCGGAGGAAGGGTTTGGACAAAAGACGAGCTTCTGAAGATGAGCGCAATCTGCCTGAAGCACAACGTGCTTGTCGTTTCGGATGAAATCCACTGCGATTTTGTTTTCTCAGGCTCAAAGCACACTGTTTATGCAACGCTTTCCGATGAAGCTGCGGATAATTCCATAGTATGCACGTCTCCGAGCAAGACATTCAATCTTGCAGGGCTTCAATTTTCCAACATCATAATCAAAAATCAGAAGATCCGTGAAGAATTCCAGAGGGAAGTTGACCGGACCGGTTATGATGAACCCAGCCTCATGGGTCTTGAAGCTTCGGTTGCGGCTTATGAAAACGGTGCCGGATGGTTTGAGAAAGTAAAGGCATATATAAAAGAGAACATTGATTTTACAAAGGAATATCTTGAGCAGAATTGTCCCAAGATAAAGGCCGTGGTTCCTGAAGGCACATATCTTCTGTGGCTTGATTTTACGTCTTTTGAAAATCTTTCGGACAGGGAGATTACCGAGCGGGTTTTGCGGAAGGCCAAGGTCTGGCTTGATTACGGAACCATGTTTGGACGTGAGGGCGAAAAGTTCCAGCGCATAAACTGTGCTACGCCGAGAAAGATTCTGAAGCTTGCATTGGAGCGTATCTGCCGGGAGTTTAGAGACAGCTGAGTTAGCGGAGAAAAAAATGTACAAGATTTCAACAAGAGGACAGTATGCACTTTTAATTATGACGGATCTGGCTGAGCATGGGACAGAAAACTTTGTTCCTGTGAAAATCCTTTCCCACAGCAGGAATCTTTCCGTAAAGTACCTTGAGCAGATTTTGATTCAGCTCGGTAAGGCAGGACTTGTGATCGGAAGCCGCGGTTCTAACGGTGGGTACAAGCTCAACAAAAAAGCCAGCGAATACACTGCCGGTGAAATACTCAGGGCAATGGAAGGAGACCTTTGTCCTAGAAGCCCTTCTGAAAAACCTTATCTTGTGTCTCTTGCCACGGAAAATTTCTGGACTGACTTTGAAAAAGAAGTGAATTCATTCGTAGATTCCGTGACTTTGGAAGAGCTTGCCGAAAAAAACCGGAATTTCGTGGGCTTTGAGTATTGCATCTGAGCCTATGAAAAATCCCGGCCACCCATATGGACGACCGGGAAAAAAGGAGAGGAGGTGCAGAAATGTTGCAAATAAGACAGCATTCTGTAAAGATTTCGTTTGCTATTGCAACTAAAAAACAAACACCTGTCCTTGGATAAGGTTACGGAAAATCATAAATCTTTTTGAATTTTTTTTTGCTGATTTTGGAAATCACGGAAAATCAAGCAAATCAGGCTCAAAGGTGCATTTCATTCCCTGTATGGCTTGGTGTACATGAAATATTTCGGCGCGCGGTAGTCTATGTGCCATCCGCCGGTGTAAAATCCGTTCTGATTTGCGGTCGGGCTTATAAAAATAACCTTAAGTGCAGGGCTTCCTGTCTTGTATGTAAATTCGTTGGACGTCCATTCCTCTGTGTTTCCCGGAAGATAATCCCTCTGGTGCTCCTTGGGCGTTGAAACGGAGATTTTGTATGTTCCCCTCTGCATCTCAAGATGGACGATTGCGCCGCCCGTAAAACATCCGTCGTAATACTTGTGCGTCCAGTGCGGATCAGTCTGCATCCCGTCATACCAAGTGACGCTTATGCTGATTATTTTGTCGCTTGCATCATTCCCGTCCATGTCCGTAATTTTAAGAATGCACGGAATTTCATCCATCAACCCGAAGTTCGACGGCCTGTAGATTTCAAGAGAGTACGCAAAAGAAGATATTAATATAGAAAAAAAGAGCATGCAAACCCTAATCCTGGAAAATTTCATACCTATATTTTCGGCAGACGGCAGTGCATCATTGAGAGTCGTATGGCAATGCAGCGTTCTTTTGTCACGGAAAAATGCCGATAAAACGGTTATCCAAGCTGTTCGGGCGGCGGAAATGCCCTGTCAGCTTTTTCAGGGAGAAAGATTTGAAACAGAAAATAAAAACGGCGGTCGCATTTGCTTTGCTTGGAGCGGCTATGCTTACCGGTTTTGTATTTGTAGGATTGGACAATGCTGCTGATGTTTATCCGAAAAAGGAAACCCAGATCATGCTGTACGGCGAGTCACATGGTTTTAAAGAGTATTATGACATCGAGCTTGATTTGTGGAAAAAAAATTATGACGCCGGATGCCGGAATCTTTTTGTGGAACTTCCTTTTTACACGGCGGATTTTCTCAATTTTTGGATGAAAGAAAATTCGGATGAGCTTATTGATGAGATTTTTGTTGAGATCAAAGGAACCTTGTCCGGCAATGAATATTACAATGAGTTTTTCCACGGGATAAAGGAGGCTTGTCCTGAGACTGTTTTTTACGGAACGGACGTTGGGCATCAGTTTGGAACTACAGGTGAGCGCTACTTAAAATATCTTGAAGAAAAAGGTCTTTCCGGTTCTGAAAAATATTCGCTTGCAAAGGAGTGCATCCAGCAGGGAAAAGATTTTTATTCCGATGAGACAAGAAATGACGGAATGTCGCAGGTTAGGGAATCTTACATGACGTCAAATTTCATTGAGGCATATTCAAGGTGCGGCGGCGGAAAGATTATGGGAATCTACGGAAGCTACCACACTGATTTAAAAAATCCCTCTTTGATGACAGGAAGACTGCGTAAGCATTTTGGTGACATAATCAGCAGCGTGAGGATCATGTCGATCTATTCAAAGGAGCGGCCGTATAAACTTGGCTTCTGCGTTTCGGGTCTGGTTTTCCTCCTTATGCTTTTTGTTCCGAACGTCATCTGGGCAAAAAAGAAAAAGCCT
>JAFOTA010000200.1 GCA_017421145.1 Treponema sp. | reverse complement strand
TGATTCTCGGCATACTGATTTCAAGCCGTCCTGTAATCGCGGCGAACAAATGGGTCAACACTGAACTTGCCGACAAGGGTGCGGAGATTGCGACTCTTGCGGAAAAGGGTAAATCAAATTTCGTAGGACCGGAAATCAAGGGAAAGACGCTCGGCGTAATCGGACTTGGTGCGATCGGTGCGATGGTCGCGAACACTGCAATCTCACTCGGCATGAACGTAATCGGATATGACCCCTTCCTTTCAGTAAAGGCGGCGCTTGGCCTCAACCAGAATGTGAAGGTCGTCGAAACTCTTGACGGAATCTACACGAAAGCTGATTACATCACGGTGCATGTTCCGCAGACTGATGACACGAAAGGCATGATCAACGCGTCTTCAATCAAAGTGATGAAAGACGGTGTAAGGCTGATTAACTTTGCGCGCGGCGGTCTCGTGAACAATGCAGATGTGCTTGCCGCAATCAAATCCGGAAAGGTCGCTTCACTCGTTACTGATTTTGCCGACGAAGATTTAATCAAGTGTGACAAAGTCGTATGCCTTCCGCACCTTGGAGCTTCAACACCGGAGGCTGAAGACAACTGTGCAGTCATGGCCGCAAAGCAGCTTAAGGATTTTTTGGAGAACGGAAACATAGTGAACTCAGTGAATTTCCCGAAAGCAGTCACCGACAACCCGATTCCAGCCGGCGGAACACGTCTTTGCATAAGCCACAAAAACATTCCTACAATGATTGCAAAATTTACGACCGTGCTTGGAAACGCAAAACTGAACATCGCAGGAATGCTTGACCAGAACCGCGGTGACCTTGCATACGCTTTGATTGACGTTGACAACAAAGTTGAGGATTCAACGCTTGATGAGCTCAGCGCAATCGACGGCGTAATCAAAGTAAGACCGATTCACGGATAAGATTGGAAATATAAAACAAAAAAGTGCATGCGGTCATCGTTGAAATGATCATATGCACTTTTTTTTGTCCGTTATATTCGCGGAGTTTTGGTGATTACGACAAGATTCCTTTCATGGTCTTCCAAAAACGGAACCTGTAGATTTATTTTTTCATAATTCGGAATCTGATTTTTTACTTCTTCCATTTCTGCCTGGATTTTTTCTGCACGTGCTTTATAGGCGGCAATCACACCTCCTTCACGGCACATCCCAAGCAAAAGCGATGCAATCTTTTTGTCGAACGGGTGGAATGCCCTGAACACTTCAATGTCAAAAGAATCTTTTGGCACTTTGTCAGCCTGAAGGCATAGGATTTCAACATTTTCCAATCCCATGCGGCGTATTGCAGATGACAAAAAAACGCACCTTTTTTCCATGCGCTCAACCAATGTGAAATGCTCGTTCGGAAATGCAACTGCCAGAGGAATGCCCGGACATCCGCCGCCGCTTCCAATGTCGCCTATTTCCAGACGTTTTCTGCTGTTTTTTTCCTTGATTGAAGCGATTGTTTTTTCAAGATGCGGAGCCGCCGCAAGCGTGTCCAAAATGTGGTTTACGGCAAGCTCTTCTTCTGAATCTGCTTTCATAAGATTGTAGGTCTTGTTGCACTCAAGGACTTCATTGATGTAAACCTCTATTTTGTTTTTTTGAGCGTCATCAAAATCTAGCCCGAGAGTTGCAAGGCCTTTTTCCAATTTTTCAATCATCTTGACGTGCTTCCCAAATCGATAAGAAGCTCAAGCTTCCACAAAGGATCTGTCGTGCGCAGGGTTATGAGGTTCCCGGTTCTGGTTGCCTGCATGTCTTCCCTCTGGCTCATCTGATACAAGAAAGAATTTTCATTCAGATAATCCTGTGTGACCGCTGCCGCTGCGTTGTATGATTTTACTCCGTTTGGTTTTGAGTCTGCCTTGAACAAAAGATGGAAAGTTTCTGTTCTGGTTGCTCCGTCACTTTGATAGCGCCTGTCTCCGGTGACCAAAAATGTGCCGTCTTCCTGAACGTCGGAAATAAAAACGGTGCGGCATGTGCGCAAAACGTCATATCCGTTGACCTTGAACCTAAGGAGCCTTGAACCGACTGTCTGTGCTGGAACAGGAACGTTTGCCACAGTCTTGGCCTCAGCGGAAGATTTGTTCTGACTGTTCTTTATTTCTTCTATTTCGGAAAGCACCTGGCGGAGGAGCTCTTCCGTTTCTTCAGAATCTTTTGTTTCTGAAAGCGGCTCTTTTTGATTGTTTTCCAAAATTGTTTCCAGGACACCGTTTATGTTCAGGTCCTTGATGTCGTCTGCCGTCAAAGATGGAAGGGGAACGCTCAGACCTTTTACTGCCGGAACGTCCGCTGTCTTTGTGCTTGTGCCTGATGCTGCCTGGGTTGAAGAAGATTTTGAAGATTTGCTCTGGCTGCTGCTTGAGATTCCCGGCCTGTAATATCCGCTTCCGATTACCGGTGCTTCAATCGTCGGCATGGACGGTGACGAGATGGACGGAAACGATGTGCTCTGTGCAAAAACGTGTGTTCCCGCCGCTGCGATAAGGACCGTTAAGATTTTTTTTGAGACGCTAGAGATTTTCAAGGCTTTCCTCCACATATTCCAATCTTGTTTTAAGTTCTGCTATTGTTTTTGTCAAGCGGTCGCGCTCTTTTTCGAGTTTTTCGCGTGGGTCGCCTGCCTTTGCTTTCTTTTTCATCATGGCGATTACGGAGTCCGGGCTTTTTCCGTTTTTAAGCGCATCGCTCACTTTTGCCCTCTGGTCAGGCTTTTTGATTGATGCCATGATTTTCATGTTGTCGAATCCAAGTTCTGCGTCATCGTCCTGCAGGTTTCCGACTGCCGTTACAGTGCGCGCCGTGTTTCTCGGAAGCTGGAGCACACGGTCAAGGTAGTCCTCGTAGCGGATTGAGTTTTCTTCGCAAAGACTGTGGGCCTGTGAAAGCTTGCGTCCGAATTCGAGCATGAGTTTTCCGTTCGGCACTATATAATTTTCTTTGATGTCTTTCGTAAGCTCCTCAAGCTCAGGAACGGCTGAAAGATCCATCTTGTAGTAGCCTTTCTGTTCTGCAATCTCCAAAAGCTCGTGGAATCTTGCCCAGAATGCGTTGGTGTGGACCCTTCCTTTATGCGGCGGCTCTTTTCCCCCGTTTGCGGCAATCTCGGCTTCGTTCATCAGATGGTGGGTGTACTCGTGCACTGCGGTGTATACCAGCTGATTGTCGGTCTTGAAGTTTTTATTGTGCAAAAGGATTTCGCGTGTCTCCGGTTTGTAAAGCCCGTTGACCTTTTTGCTTTCCTTGCCTGTCATAGTCACTGTGAATTCCAGGGACGTGTCGGCAATGTCGAGCAGCATGTCCTTTATCTTTTCGTTGTCCATATATTTTCCCCTATCCCAAAATTGTGCAAATCAATCAAGAACCCCCATCGCTCCCAGAATCAGACTGGCGGCAACGGTGGATGCGGTCTCTGTCCTGAGGATTCTTTTCCCCATTCCCAGACGGACGAAACCGTTTTTTTCAAGCATGTCACGCTCAGAATCAGTCCATCCTCTTTCCGAACCGATTGCAGCAACGGACACGGACTGTTTTTCCGGCGGATTTTTTATAAGCTCATCCCAAAGATTCCCGGACGGATTTATGTTGTCCAGCGCGTATCCCCGGAATGAGCCTGACGACTTTTTGATTTCCGCAAGGCACTCATCCAGCGATTTATGTATAAAAAGCTCCGGCACATGGGTTCCGGCTGCCTGAACCGTCCCCTCAAGAAGCATCTGGTATCCGGCATCGCTTGTCGCCAGATCAGATTTCAGATACGACTTTTCCCCAAGCTCGGTCGATGTAAGATGAACCTGGCACACACCAAGTCCCGCCATGTCACGCAACAGACGCTTAAGCTGAATGGGACGCGGAAATCCTATGATCATAACGAGCGGATAAAGCGGCTTTCCGTCGGTCTTAGGTTCAAATGAAAAAGACATGGAACCCGTTGAGAAAGTTTTGCGCCCGTCAGCTGATTTCCCCTCCTGAATATCAAGTTTCCGTATGGTAGCCGTACCAGCCATGCCGCCGATGATACCGGCCGAAAAACTGT
>JAFOTA010000199.1 GCA_017421145.1 Treponema sp. | reverse complement strand
TCTTTTGTAAATATGTCGAGTCCTACAACCATGGTTCAACAGGCGGAAGCGTGGTGGCCGGAACGAAAAAAATCTGCACAAGCGAAGCGCGGAAGCCTTTTTTCGGGACGGACACACGCTGGGAGCCTGTTATAAACAGATTTCATTGGACTCGACATTTTTAATTTACCAGAATCCGTTCCGCATATATACTTTTATTTTCATGCTGAAGCCCTGTTCCGTGACCTTGTATCCATTAAAAACTTACTATATATTAGTATTCAGGAACGGCAGCGTTACAAACCGTTGCTATGCAAAAGGAATTTGAGATGGACAGACTTGACAAGATTCTTTCGAACCACGGATTCGGGACAAGACGTGAAGTCCGCTTTCTGGTACGGTCAGGAGCAGTTACGGTCAACGGAACGACCGCGGCATCCGAAAGCGACCATGTGGATCTGGCGGTAGACGAAATAGCAGTAGACGGAGAAATCCTCGTCATAGAAAAAGACCGGCACATCATGATGAACAAGGCGGCAGGATATGTATGCTCAACGAAAGAAGGAGAGCATGAAACCGTGTTCGACCTGATTTCACCGGAGGACAACCATAAATATCTCGGCGGATACCTGGGTATAGTCGGACGGCTGGACGTGGATACGGAAGGTCTTCTCATACTTACGACTGACGGAAAACTGAACCACGAGCTTACATCCCCGAAGCACCATGTGGAAAAAACATACCTCGTGAAGCTTGAAAAAGCCGTGCCTGAAAAAGAAAGAAAAATCTATGGGGAAAAGCTTTCCAAGGGAATCCACATACAGGCAGACGGAAAAGACGGTGAAGCTGACTGCCTTCCTGCAAAAATACAGTGGGGCGGTGAATCCGGGGAAGAAGATGAATGCACATGCAGGCTGACAATCAGCGAAGGAAAATTCCATCAGGTAAAAAGGATGTTCTCGGCACTCGGAAACACCGTAACCTATTTGAAAAGGATTTCAATCGGACGGCTTCATCTGGACGAAAGCCTTGCACCCGGCGGATACCGTGATCTTGCACCGGAAGAAATAGAACTTATGCTGACCCCTGAAAACTGAAATTTCAGCGGCACATTATAAACGGACGTATACAACGGAGGACTGAACGATGACGGACATAGAAATAGCGCAGGCAAACGTAATGGAAGACATTTCCGACGTGGCAAAAAAAATAGGGATCGAAGAAAAGGACCTTGATTTTTACGGACATTACAAGGCCAAAATCTCCCTTGAAAAACTGAACGGATACATTGAAAAGGCTTCATCGCCGGAAGGACGCGGACACCTAGTTCTTGTCACCGCAATGACACCTACCGCAGCAGGAGAAGGAAAATCAACCGTAACCATTGCACTCGGAGATGCATTGAGACGCATCGGTAAAAATTCCGTGATTGCGCTGAGGGAACCGTCTCTAGGCCCATGTTTCGGCATAAAAGGCGGAGCTTGCGGAGGAGGATATGCGCAGGTAGTCCCGATGGAAGACATCAACCTTCACTTTACAGGGGACATACATGCAATAACGGCCGCCAACAACCTGATCGCAGCACTTATCGACAACCATCTGCAGCAGGGAAACGAGCTTGGAATAGACCCAAGGACAATCACATGGAAAAGATGCGTTGACTTGAACGACCGTGCGTTGCGGAACGTTATCATAGGACTCGGCACACGGATTGACGGCGTTCCGCGCGAAAGCCATTTCCAGATTTCCGTTGCAAGCGAAATAATGGCCATAATCTGCCTTTCAAAGACAATAAGCGAGCTTAAGGAACGCATTTCCAAAATCACCATCGGGCAGACATATTCAAAGAGAACCGTTACGTTCGGGGAACTGAAATGCACGGGAGCCATTGCAGCGCTCCTTAAAGACGCAGTACGGCCGAACCTTGTCCAGACCCTTGAGCACACCCCGGCATTCGTACACGGAGGGCCTTTCGCAAACATAGCCCACGGATGCAATTCAATAAACGCAACCTTGTGCGCTCTTGCAACCGGAGATTATGCGGTCACAGAAGCAGGATTCGCAGCAGACCTGGGAGCCGAAAAATTCTTCGACATAAAGTGCAGGAAAAATTCACTTTCAGCAGATGCGGTCGTAATAGTAGCCACGGCAAGGGCACTCAAAATGCACGGCGGGGTCACAAAGGCTGATCTTTCAAAAGAAAACCTCGGTGCCATAGAAAAAGGATTTGAAAACCTGAGGATCCACATAGAGAACATGGCTAAATTCGGAGTAAAGCCGGTGGTTGCGGTCAACAGATTCATATCCGACACGGAAAGCGAGCTTGAGCTGATTAAAAAGCTTGCCGAAAAAAACGGAACCAAGGCAGTGATATGCGAAGGATGGGGAAAAGGCGGAACAGGAGCTGAAGAGCTTGCAAGGGAAGTCGTTTCAATATGCGGCGAAAAATCAGATTTCAGGCTGCTCTACCCCGACGGAATCAGCCTTGAAGAAAAAATCCGCGTGCTGGCAAAAGAAATCTACAGGGCAGGCTCCGTGGAAATAGAAGCAAAGGCACTTAAAAAGCTCAGGCAGTATCAGGACGAAGGTTTTTCCGATCTCCCTATCTGCATGGCAAAAACACAGAATTCCATTTCGCATGACAAGAACGTTCTGGGCGCACCGGAAGAAGGATATGCATTCCCGATCCGTGACGTTCAGCTTTTCAGCGGCGCAGGATTCATAGTGGCATTTGCCGGAGACATAGTTGACATGCCGGGACTACCGAAGCTTCCTTCAGCGATGAACATAGACGTGGACGACAACGGCATAATCTCAGGACTGTTTTAAAAAATTTCATAAATTAAGGGTAAAAAATGAAAAAAACAAAACTGATTTCAGGAATCATTTCCTGCTCGCTGGTTTTAGTATCTTGTGCCAAAACGGATTTCCAGCCTTTCGACGTAAAGGACACAGGGCCGAAAATCTGGCTGCAGTCAGGAGTAAACCAGCTTGAAAACGGAGACTTTTCACAGGAAGGCACGCATTGGGGAACGTTCTTCACATCGGGCGGAAAAGCAAGCGTGAGCTATGACGGCGGAAAGTCATCGATAAAAATAAACGATCCCGGAAGCGTGAACTACGGAGTCCAATACTACTACGACGGATTCAGAATCTACCATGACGGGGAATACAGTCTTTCGTTCAAGGCATCCGCAGAAAAACCAAAGGGATGCGAAGTGCGTATCCAGCTGAACGGCGGTGACTACCATCCTTATGTCGTGGACACGTTCACTTTTGAACCGGAAGAAAAAGAGTTCGTGCTTGACTTTACTATGACGGATGAAACCGACATGATGCCGCGGCTTGCATTCAACATGGGAACTTTTCCGGACAGGGAAGGAACTGATTTTCCGCTGACCGTTACCATACGCGACGTGAAATTCATCCTTAAAAATTCCATTGCCGACGAAGATACAGGAAACGGAGGAGCTGACGTAGTAAGGGTGAACCAGATTGGATTCAGACCCGGAGACAAAAAGAAAGCTTATGTAAAAGTCACTGAAGACGGACAGAAATTCGAAATCCTGAACGCAAACAAAGAGATTGTTTTCAAAGGAAATCTCGGAAAACCGGTGCGCGATGAAATGGCTTTCGAATACGTTGCCCCGGCAGATTTTTCATCTTTCAAGCAGAAGGGAACATACACGGTCAGATCAGGCGGATCAGAAAGCTTTCCGTTCGTAATCGACGACAATCCTTATTCCGACATGATGTACGATGCGCTCAGATATTTCACCCTTGCAAGATGCGGAACAGAAGTTGAGGACGACGTTTTCGGACATGCCGAATGCCATACAGGACAGGCGACCATAGTCGAGAACCTCCAAAAAACAAGCGTCACAGGAGGCTGGCATGATGCAGGAGATTACGGACGCTATGTGGTTCCTGCAGCAAAAGCGGTAGCCGACCTTCTTTTTGCACACGACAACATAGGCTCAAAAATCGACTTTGACATACTTGACGAAGTGCGCTGGGAAACTTCATGGCTTCTCCAGATGCAGCGCGATGACGGAGGCGTATACCACAAGATCACATGCTCCGGATTCCCTGAGTTCGTGATGCCGGAAGAAGAAACGCAGACTCTTTTCCTGAGCAACGTGTCCACCGCCGCAACCGCAGATTTTGCCGCAACCCTCGCACTAGCTTCAACATACTACAAAAAGGACGATCCTTCATATGCAGACCGTCTTTTGTCCGCCGCAAAGAAAGCATGGTTCTACCTTGACGGAAAACCCGGCCGGCCTTTTTCAAACATTGCATACATCAAGACCGGAGAATACCCTGACAAGCATGACGAAGACGAAAGATATTTTGCAGCTGCGGCACTTTTCCTTGCAACCGGCGAAAAAACATATTCAGAAGCTGCAGAAAAAATCCGCGCCGAATCATCTGCACTGTGGAACGAGCAGTTCGGATGGGAACAGATGGAAGGCTACGGAGACCATCTCATACTGAAAAATCAGAAGATATTTTCCAAGGAGCTTGTTTCGGACGTAAAGAATGCGGTTTCAAAAAAAGCCGCGGAATATTTCGCAAACACAAAGCTTTCGGGATTCAACCAGGCTCAGAGGGAAGTATGCTGGGGAAGCAACATGGAAGCGATGAACATAGCCCACCTTCTTTCGCTTGCAGGTGAAGTGCTTTCCAAAAAAGAATACATTGAAGCCGCAAGACAGCAGGTTGACTACATATTCGGCGCAAATCCGCTCAGCCGCTCATACGTCACTGGATACGGAAGCAATCCGCCGGTGCATCCTCACCACAGGCCTTCAATCGCAAAGGATGTTCCGCAGAAAGGAATGCTCGTGGGTGGTCCTGACCAGAATCTTGAGGACGAATTCGTTTCATATCTTGCAGCGGACAAACCGCCTCTTTCATGCTACATCGACAACTACCAGAGCTACAGCACGAACGAGATAACGATTTACTGGAATTCAGCGTTGGTTTACGCAGTTTCTGAATTGTACGACTGATTTGCCTTTAAGATAAAAACGGAAATCAAAAAGCCGCATCAGATTTTTCTCATCAGAGTGATTTCTATGCGGCGGTTTCTTTTACGGCCGTATTCGGTGTTGTTGTCTCCGCGCGGCTGTGACGCACCCTTTCCTTCCACGTAGATTTCAGAAGCATCACGGAGTCCCCGGTCAATGAGATAATCTGCGACGACCTGCGCACGTTTTTGAGAAAGCTCCACATACGGATCGATTTCTTCTTCCTCTTCCACGACGGCTTCATCTTCATATTCTTCACCGTAGTCTTCAGAGTCCTCACCATCTTCGGGAACGTTTTCCTCTGTTTTCTTTTCAACCGGCGCTTCGTCAGGAATCACCATGTCGCAGTGTCCGGTCACC
>JAFOTA010000198.1 GCA_017421145.1 Treponema sp. | reverse complement strand
GCCGACATCCGGGAATTTCAGAGCAGAAATAGAAGATTTGGAGCTGCACCGGCATGAATAAAGTTATATCGCGATTGCTAATATTTTTTCTCGGCGTACCTTTGAGCTTGTTCCTGGCACTCTGGCCCGTATATAACCATCTGCCCATGCATATAATCATATGCATCGTTGCAACGATCGGTGCGGTGGAGCTTTATTCGATCTTCAAAGTGAACACGCCCCTTCTCCCCAAGCCTTTCGTCATCATCTGCACTGGGATGGTGCCTGTGTTTGCGGCTTTTTATGAGGTTTTTCCGAGCTTTACCGGATTCAAATTCGGCGTCGGAATCGAGCTGATCACTTATTTTTTCATATTCCTCGTAGTGATTTTCCTTTGCGTTGAAGTTTTTTCCGCCAAGGATTTCCAGAAATCGAACACAAGGGTGACTGCATCCGTATTCATCCTCCTTTACTGCGGTTATTTCCCGACTTTCATTTCAAAGCTTACGACAGCCAGGGTCGGACCGGTTGACGTTTCCGGCCCCATAATACTGGTTTTCCTGCTCATGGTGTTCCTTTGCGACAGCTTCGCATGGTTCTTCGGAGTGCTTTTCGGAAAGAGCAACAGAGGCATAGTCAAGGCAAGCCCGAACAAGAGCATAGCGGGTTTTGCAGGCGGTTTCCTCGGTTCTGTTGCCGGAGGTCTTGCAGGTTACTTTGCGTTCAGAAGCTTGTTTGAAAGCGTTGGTTTCTCCGTCTGGAAGATGGTTGTGACCGGTGTGCTTATCGCCGCTGCAGGAATTATCGGTGACCTGATCGAATCCATTTTCAAGAGGTCAGCCGGGGTCAAGGACAGCGGAAAGATAGTCATAGGACGCGGAGGCATATTGGATTCCATTGATTCAATCCTCCTTTCTGCTCCGATCTACTATTTGTGCATGTCGGTTTTACTCGGGATCAGTTTGGCTTGATGAAAAAGATTTTTGTATTGGGATGCACAGGATCCATAGGTTCCCAGACGCTCGACATCGTAAGGAAAATGCCCGGCGAGTTCTGCGTCACAGGTCTCTCCGTCGGAAAAGACAGGCAGAAGCTTGACGAGCTGTGCAGAGAATTTTCTTGTCCAGGAACATGCTTTTCGGAAGACGGAAATGAAGGTCTTGAAAGACTCCTGAACGAAAGTCCGTGTGATGTTGCGGTGAACGGTGTTGCAGGTGCGGCAGGGCTTGAGTCGTCTGTTTCAGTGCTTGAAGCCGGTATAAACCTTGCGCTTGCAAACAAAGAAAGCGTCGTAATGGCATGGCCTGTCATAAAATCAATTGCCGGAAAGACCGGAGCTGAGATAATCCCGGTTGACAGCGAGCACAGCGCAATATTCAATCTCATAAATCAGATAGGAAGAAAAAACGTCTCCAAGGTGATCGTCACGGCAAGCGGCGGACCTTTCAGGACTTATACGAAGGAACAGCTTGAAAGCGTTACCGTGGACATGGCGTTGAACCATCCCACATGGAAGATGGGACCGAAGATCACCGTGGATTCTGCGACTCTTGCGAACAAAGGGCTTGAAGTCATAGAGGCATGCAGGCTTTTTGACGTCCGCCCGGAAAATGTTGATGTCCTTGTTCATCCTCAGAGCCTTGTGCACAGCATGGTCAGGACGAAAGACGGAATGATCTACGCACAGATAAGCGATCCCGACATGAGGCATCCGATTTATGGTGCGCTTACATGGCCTGAAAACAAGGAGGCTTTTCTCCCTCCGTTTGATCTTGCCGGTCATGAGATGACGTTCTATCCTCCGCGTAAGGATGATTTTCCGATGCTTTCCCTTGCCTATTCTTGCGCTGAAAAAAACGGCGGATATACGGTCGCGTACAATGCTGCGAATGAAGTTGCCGTGAGCGCTTTTTTTGACAGGAAGATAAAATTCACCGGCATCCCTGCCCTTGTGGAATCCGTTCTGCAGGCTGATTGGAGCGGAACGCCATCCTCCATAGAAGAAATACGCGATATTGATGCCCGTTCAAGGAAAGCGGCAGAAGTCAATTTGAAATCTTTCGGAGCAAAGCCATGACCGTAGTGACCGTAATCATTGGAATCATCGGGTTGAGCTTCCTCGTTTTTTTCCACGAACTGGGACATTTTGTGATTGCCCGTGCCATGGGAGTTACGGTCGAAGCTTTTTCAATCGGCATGGGTCCTGTCCTGCTTCATCACAAAAAGGGTGCCACAGACTATAGGATTTCACTTATCCCGGTCGGCGGCTACTGTTCGATGAAGGGCGAAAAAGAATACAGGAACGCGCTTGATGAAAATCTTCCGCAGATATACGGGGAGCCGGATTCTTTTTACGGAGTTCATCCGCTCAAAAGGCTTTTCATTGCTTTTGCGGGTCCGCTCTTCAACCTTCTCTTCGCATTCATTGCCTTTTTCATCATCGCGCTCTGCGGATACACATATTACAGCGACGGAACCACAGTGCAGATGGTGAACGACGTCCCTGAATATGCCGGCCTTCCTTCCCCTGCTTATGATTCAGGAATGAGAAGCGGTGACAGGATCATATCCATAGACGGAAAGATTATGGAAGATTTCAGCGACATACTTTCATATGTTTCTCTTGAAGGACCTGAGACTATCGTCGTAAAGGTTGAGAGAAACGGTGAAATCCTTGACATCCCCGTTAAAACTATACTTGACAAAAGTACGGGTGCAAGGCGGATCGGTATAGTTTCCATGCCGGAATCAGTTATGGAAAGGCATTACGGCCCCTATTCCTTTTTTTCTGCTGTTGGTGAAGGCTTCAAGAAGACTTTTTCTACCCTTGCAATGACGGTCAAGGGAATCGCACGCCTTTTTCAGGGAGTTGACATACAGAACGCAGTGTCAGGTCCAGCCAGGGTCACAACGATTCTGGGAAGCGCGGTCAAGGACGGTTTTTCCGCCGGTTTCAGGGCTGGCATAACGAGCATGCTGGAGCTTCTTGCATTGATAAGCATATCGCTTTTCCTTACCAATCTGCTTCCTATCCCGATATTGGACGGCGGATTGATACTTTTTGCTCTCATAGAGTGGATTGCAAGGCGGAAAATGCATCCGAAGCTTCTGTATTATATACAGCTTGCCGGGCTTGTTGTCGTTGTCGGCGAAGGCCTTGCCGCAGTAAAGGTAAATGATACATGGCTTTTCATTGGTAAGATGGACAAGAGAGAGAATGTTATTTCTTTAAAAGATATTCTTTCAAATAATCCCCTATTGAAAGTAGATGCAGATATAATGCTTCTTTTTGCAGCTAATAAGTTGGATTTAGACGAGGCTCAATCATTCCATGAAGGCCTGGCCGCTGTCATGATAGACGGCAAATGGGGTTTTATGGACAAGACAGGTAAGATAGTCATTGATCCCCAGTTTGTCAACACATGGTTCTTTAATGAGGGTCTGGTAAGAGTGTATGCAAAAGACAAAAATGGTTACATCAACCGT
>JAFOTA010000197.1 GCA_017421145.1 Treponema sp. | reverse complement strand
TGCATCCTTTTCTTTTTTGTTTCTTTTGGCTGTCATATACTTCTCCTAGAGTATCATATTTCAGCCATTTACACAAAATAGTTTACAGGTTCTTATTCCCACTATATGTCAGCCAAAAACATTCTGAGCTACATCTATTATTTCAAAATCGAATATGATTTCGACAACGTTGATTTTGAAAGCCTGTTTGAAAAATATATGGAATAAATCTTTGCCGTTTCAAGCAAAAAGCCTGTCCTGATTTTTTGTTTCAGAACAGGCTCTTTTTATAATTTCTTACAATAAAAATATCCAGAAGAATCAATCCGGGATTATGCGGCCCATGGCGTAGAAATACTTGCTCCAGTAGTTGTCCCCGAAGAGCTTGGTCGTTATTACGCCCGTCCTTGAACCTGCGCTTACGGCATGCATGATCGTGTCATCGCCAAGATAGATTGCCACGTGGGTGATGGAGCCGCCGCTGACAAAGAACACCAAATCTCCTCTCTTTCCGGCAGATTTGTCAACACGGCTTGTTATGTTGAACATCGTCCTTGCAGTGCGCGGGAGAGTTCCCAGTCCTGCATCCTGAGCCGCAAGATATACCAGACCGGAACAGTCGATTCCTGAGCGGCTTGTTCCACCAAAAACATAAGGCGTTCCAAGATATTTTTCGGCGCAATTTATGAATTTTTCGCGCTTTTCGTCCGACGGGCTGACATCATTTTTCTTGGCATCATCATTCTTTTTTGTATCGTCCTTCTTTACATCTTCCTTTTTCTTTGTATCTTCTTTTTTGACATCATCTTTTTTCTTTGTGTCATCTTTTTTCACATCTTCCTTTTTCTTTTCCTCTTCTTTTTTCTTTTCCTCTTCTTTTTTCGCATCATCCATCTTTTTCTTGATGTCGAAATCTTTCTTCTTGCCGATGATTATTTTTTCATCTTCTTTTTTGTTGTCGTCTTTCTTCACATCATCTTTTTTCTTTGTGTCGTCTTTTTTGTCGTCATCCTTTTTCTTCGTGTCGTCTTTTTTTACGTCATCCTTTTTCTTCGTGTCGTCTTTTTTCACGTCATCCTTTTTCTTTGTATCTTCTTTTTTCACGTCATCCTTTTTCTTTGTATCTTCTTTTTTCTTGTTGTCATAATCTTTTTTCTTGATGTCTTTTTTTGTGTCTTCTTTTTTCGTGACATCTTCCCTCACCTCTTCCTTTGCTTCGGTGGTGACTGTTGATTGAGTGGAAACGGATGTCTGTGAGGAACCTTTTTTTTCTCTTGTGATTCTTGTTTCCGTGGTGGTGCGTGTTTCCGTGGATCTGAGTCTGTCGGTTATGACCTTCGTTTCGATTACGACTTTTGTTTCGACCGTTCCGTCCTTTTCTTTTTTGACTTCCGTTGTAGTCGTCACTATGGTTTTCTTGTTGCCTTCTACTGTTGTCTTAACGTCAACTTTCGGTTTGGAATCAGCATTTTTGTTGTCTTTTTTATTGTCGTTCGTTACGGGTTTATTTTTTGATGAATCGTCCAGTTTGGCAAGTCCTGATGAAAGGAAAGATGCGTTTCCAATGTAGTAGTCATCGTCGTCTTCCGAATCTGCATATTCATCTTCGTAATCATCCTTGCTGTAATCGGAATGGAGGGTGTTGGCAAGAAAGTTGTACACTTCATCTCCGTCGTTTTCGTCAGGAAGATATCCGTACCATTCGTAGAACTGCTTGACAATCTCGTCGGTGGAAAGTTCCTCCTCAGCGTCCGCAGCTTCCTGTTCCTGTATGGAAATAAAATCAGTTTCCTCGCCGGGGATATAAAAACCCATGCCGGAGAAAATCACGAACGAAATCAATGCCGGAACCAGTATTTTGCCGATGCGCTTCTTTTTTTCTACATTCTTTTTCATGGCCGCTTTCTCACTCCATCAATATCTGTTTTGGAATATAAATATTCTAGCACGGTATTTTAAGGAAAACACTATCCAAAAGGGTTGTTTTTAAAAATCTTCCAAGGAACGCTGAAATGCCGGCCTAATCCACAGGATAGCAGTCGAATCCTGCCGCACGGAGTTTTTTGCCCATGGTTCCTTCCTGGTTTTCATCCACGACCACTATGTAATATGTCGTTCCGGATGCCCTTGTTTCGGTGAAATAGTATGCTGAAAATCCTTTTTCCTTTGCGCTTTCGATAAGTGCCTGGGCGTTTGACTGGCTTCTGAAAAGTCCGAGCTGCTCACGTACAAGCTTGGGTTTTTCTTCCTTTACGCTTGCTTTTGGTTCAGTTTTTGTTTCTGTTTTTGCCGCAGATTTTGATTCAGGTTTTGCCCCGGTTTTTGCCGCAGATTTTTCTTCCTTGGGTTTTTCGGATTTTGTTTCCACGGAAGATTTTGCATTCTGATCCGATCCGTCTGCATAACGCGGAACTATATACCAGAACGGTGCCGAAACGAGCTTTGATTTTCCCGATGCAACCGAATATTCCGCGCTTTTCGGGAATTCTTTTTTTAGCATGTCCAGATATTTTTGTTCTCCGCCAACATACCAGAGAGTAAAAAGCATGCCCGCCCGGACAGATTTCATGGAATCAGAATCAAGGTATGATTTAAGCTTGGATAAAGGGTCTGAAATCTGTGAAGCCGTCTTTGCCTTGCACAATGCAACCCACACTGAATAAAGATTTGAGAGAGCCTTAAGTTCTGCGTCGTTGGAGCTGTTTGCGAATGCGTTGAGATTTAGCTCGGCGTTTTCATAATCACCGTAGTTAAGGAAACATCTTGCGGCTGCAATCCTCAGGCGGTCAACGGAAAAAACCTCGAAACCCGGCGGATTTGAACCCGAAATCCTAAGTGCCTGAAGATATGATTTTGCGGCTCCCATCCAGTCATTGCAAAGTTCCTGAAGATTTCCGGTAAGACACCAAAGCCCCCGTTTTTCCGATGCAGAATCAGCGGAGGAAATATTTGCGAGAAGATATTCTATCGTTTCATCCGCAGAATCCTTTGACATTGCGGCATCCCTTATCGATGAAGCCGGCACGCAAAAAGCAACAGCTGCAAAAAGCACAAGGATTGCGGAAATCAAAAAAAACTTCCTTGAAAACATCTAAGATAATATCGGCAGAAAAGACCGCCGCCTTATTTTTTCATCATGTCCTTGTTTTTTTTACTGCGCGAAATCAGGGAAACTGGAAGCGTCACTATGACTCCGGCAATGAAGGATGCGAAAATCAATGCGACGGCCGGGATGTCCTTGAACGTATGGAAAAACCACACCGAGCACTTGTTGTCCAGATTCAATCCGGTAAAGACCGATACAAAAACAGCAAGGACGATCACCAAAATCAATTTTACAGGCATATTCTTTCTCCCAAAATCTATTATTCTTCTATTATAAAGCTAATATTGCCGTCAATCAACAAGAACGCCGCGGAATGTGTTTCCGCTCAGGGATTCAAGGCGGACTTTTACGAATTTTCCGATAAGCGACTGAGGTGCGGCAAATGCAACCCTCTCGTTCTGGGATGTTTTTCCGAGCATCTCGTTTTTGTTGTCGCGGCTGATTATGTCGACAAGGACTTCCACTGTTTTTCCGACCCTTTTTTCAAGGACTTCCGAAGTAATTCCAAGCTGGAGGTCTATTATCTTCTGGAGCCTGGCTTTTTTTACTTCCATGGGAATCTGCCCTTCGAATTTTGCGGCGGGGGTTCCTTCCCTCGGGTTGAAATAATACATGAATGCGGAATTGTAGCGGACTTCTTTCATAAGCGACACGGCTTCTTCAAAATCTTCGTCAGTCTCGCCTGGGAATCCGAGCATTATGTCCGTCGTGAGCGCAAGGTCCGGGATTTTTTTTCTGAGTCTGTCAACAAGCGAAAGATAATCTTCCCTTGTGTACCTTCTGTTCATGTCGTGGAGGACTTTCGTCGAACCGTGCTGTACCGGAAGATGTATGCCGCGGCAGATTCTTTCGTCCGACGCAATCAAATCAATCAGCCCGTCTGAAAAATCCTTCGGATGGGGTGACTCAAAGCGTATCCAGTGAATGGGAGATTTCGTTTCGTCAAGGTGATTCAGTATCTTTTTCAAAAGCCCCGGAAATCCGCTTTCATCAGGAGATTTATATGAGTTCACGTTCTGCCCGAGAAGGGTGATTTCCTTTACGCCCCTTTTTGAAAGCACGTCAAGCTCGCTGAGTATTTCTTCGACCGGTCTTGAGATTTCACGGCCGCGCACATGAGGGACTATGCAGTATGTACAGAAATTGTTGCATCCGTTCATAATCGGGACGAAAGTTGAGAATGCCCCCTGCTCGTATGAAGATTTCGCAAACGTGTATGCAGGAGCTTCCACCACATCCACAGGTTCACGCCCCTCCTCGACCGCGCGGAT
>JAFOTA010000196.1 GCA_017421145.1 Treponema sp. | reverse complement strand
TCAGAATTATGATGTGAAGGTCAGCGAAGTGCACGGAATGAGTCAGCGCGGAGGTTCTGTCGTTACCTACGTCCGCTTCGGTGAAAAAGTGAATTCCCCGATTATCGAAAAAGGCGAGGCGGATATCATCGTAAGTTTTGAGCTTCTGGAAGCCGCAAGATGGCTGCCGTATTTAAAGAAGGGTGGAAAAATCGTGACCAACACACAGCGGATTGACCCGATGCCGGTCATAACGGGAGCTGCAGTCTACCCGGAAAATCTGGTTGAAAAAATGCAGGAAAAAGGCGCGGACGTTGATGCAATGGACTGTCTTACGCTTTCCGAACAGGCCGGTTCATCAAAAGCCGTGAACATAGTTCTTTTGGGACGGCTCTCCACATACTTCGACATTCCGAAAGATGCATGGATAAAAAGCCTTGAAGCATGTGTGCCGCCGAAATTCCTTGAGCTGAACAAAAAGGCGTTCGAGCTTGGAAGAGAAAATTAAATCTGGCAATTTAACCGGCAGTTGCTTATTGGAGGATTAAAAAATGAATTATTATCTGGACGAAAACCTCATTACCAAAACGGAAAAAACGATTAAAGTTCAGTTGATATTGGGAGGATTCATGGTTCTTGGTTCGCTCGGTGTCATACTGAACAGCGTCTTCAACCTGGGAATTACTGAAGCAAAAGTTGCGCTCACTGCACTTCCCATATATGCCGTAATGCTTCTGGCGTTCGCGTATGTATTGTTCAGGGGCATCCAAAATTCAATGCTCGTATCTGCGGCAAGAACATACAGCAAAATATTCCTTGAAGACAAAGACGGAATCGTAAGCCAGGAAGAACTTTGCAACGGAAGGCACAAGGAAAGCTATGCCGTAAAAAAAGAACTCGAAACATTGTTCAAAAGACTTTTTCTGATAAAATGCTCCCTCAGTTCCGACGGCAACAGATTCAGCGTGGTGCTTCAGAATGCAAACGTTACGGAAAACAGAGGTTTTGATTTCATAGTCGTAAAGTGCGAAAGCTGCGGTGCATCAAGCCGTGTGAGACAGGGCAGCTCAGGACGGTGCGACTACTGCGGAAGTGCAATCAACGGATTCTGAATTATTCCCGCCTTACTTCAAATTCCAGTTTCGGTTTTGATTCTTTGGACTCGTTGATCCTGCGGTACATTTGGTAGAGCTGTTCCTGGACGTTGAATTTCGGTTCTCCTTCAGGCAGCTTTGCAGGAGTCCATGTTCCGTCGCTGTTCAGGAAGTGGCTCTGGGTGTTGTCCTTGAAATACATCATCAGGGTTTCTTTTACTTTTGCGAAAACCTGCTTGTCCGTAACCGGGAACATCAGTTCGATTCTCCGGTCAAGGTTCCGTTCCATCCAATCTGCGCTGCTTAAAAAGAGTTCCTCTTCTCCGCCGTTCTGGAAATAGCAGATTCTGCTGTGCTCAAGATAGCGTCCGACGATGCTCACTACTTTTATGTTTTCGCTCACGCCTTTTATGCCTGGAACCAAGGTGCAGATTCCGCGGATGTTGAGAAGGACTTTTACTCCTGCCTGACTTGCTTCGTATAATTTTTTTACGACCTCAGGATGGCAAAGACTGTTCATCTTTGCAACTATGAGACCTGGGTTGTCCGGGCTGCTCTGCTGTATTTCCCTGTTGATAAGCTCAATCAGCTTTTGCTTCAGCGCGATGGGTGCCATGAAAAGATGCCGCATGGTTTGTACTGCACTGTATCCTGAAATGACGTTCAGGAAGAAAGTTGCGTCCGAGGCAATCTGCTGGTTGCATGTCAAAATCGAAAGATCCTGATAGACTTTTGCGGTTCCCGGATTGTAGTTTCCGGTGCTCAAATGCACGTAACGCCTTAATCCGTCTGATTCGCGCCTTATGACCAAAGCAATTTTTGCATGTACCTTTATGTTTACGATTCCGTATACAACCGTTACTCCTGCGTTGATCAGCTCGTTGACCCATGAGATGTTTCTTTGCTCGTCAAACCTGGCTTTCACTTCGACAAATGCGGTGACTTGTTTTCCCCTTTGAGCCGCTTTTTCCAATGCACGTACAATCGGGCTGTTGCTGCCGGTTCTGTACAAAGTCATTTTGATTGAAAGAACGTCGTTGTCCTGTGCCGCATCCTGAATGAATTTTACCACAGGGTCAAAGCTTTGGTACGGAACATTCAGAAGAACGTCATGCGCGCGGATTGTGTTCCATAAAAATCCGTCGGAAGAAAGATCAGCCGGATAAAAATGTTTCCACGCCGGGTAGATAAGGTTTTCTTTTCCTTCAAAATCTTCATCGGAAAGTTCGTCAAGCCGTCTCAAATCAACAGGACCGTCAACGCAATACAAATCATCTTCGTGAAGGCAGAGCTTGTTCTTGATAAAATCAGACAAAATCTTGCTGGTGGAATTGCACATAAGCTGTACGGGGAAAGAAGACTGGCGCTTTACCAAAACTTCTTCCATGGCCTGAATGAAATTTGCGCCTGCATCTTCATCGACTGCAAAATCAGCATCGCGGTTCACCTTGAACAAAAGGGATTCTTTCAATGCATAGCCTGGGAAAAGTCCGTCGCCGAATGCCGCTATTATGTCATCGACAAGAGTGAAGTGCCTGCATGGTTTTTCTTCATGTGCATTTTCATCTTCCGGGAGCCAGATGATTCCAGGAACATCGGTCGGAATCTGCACTATGGCAATCACTTCCTTTGAATCTTTTTTTGCTGAAAAAATATCTTCTTTTACGCGGAACCCTTCCCTTGGCCCCAAAAGAAATGCCGCATACGTGTGCCTGTTTATGATGTGCGGAAATTCATCACCGTCAGTGCGGAGAGGCGTGAGCAATGGGAAAATCTGGTTTTTAAAATGTTCCTGTGCAAAAGATTTTTGAGCCGGAGTGTAATTTACCGATGACACATATTCGATATCGTTGTTTTTCAGAAGCGGAAGTATTTCATCGTTGAGTACTTTATACTGCTCGTTGATAAGCTCATGGCTGCGCTCGGAAATCTTTTTCAAAAGCCCGGATGGAGTAAGCCCGGAAGCTTCCGTGACATTCGGAGATTTTTCCAGCTGGCTTTTTATTGATGCGACACGTACCTGAAAAAATTCATCGAAATTGGAAGTGACGATTGAAAGAAATTTCAGCCGCTCAAGCAAAGGGACATTTTCTTTTTCTGCTTCGTGCAATACGCGTGCGTTGAATTCAATCCAGCTAAGCTCACGGTTTATAAATGGAAAATTTGCCATGCTTCACCTCCGTTAAATCAGTACGATTTTGTAACCGAATACATTTTCAAACATATCGCATTTTTCATTGACTGCGATTTTTTCAAGACGAAGATTATCGACTGTGTTGACCTGAAGCGTCAGAGTGTCTTTTCCGAGGCTTGCCGTACAATCCGGGAATTTCTGTCTGTGGCTTCTGTCCATTGCATCTGCCACACGAAGGATTGCCGTAAGCTTCAGAATCGTAAGCCTGATTGCCCTTGGCTGCAGCTTGAATTCACTGTCGTCCTGAAGGATTTTTTGTCCGCGGTGGTATCCTGCAATCTGAGCCACTATTCCTATGTCTTCACGGCTTAATCCGAACACTTCTGACTGGCTGATTATATAGCGGCTGTGGAGATTGTGGTCTTTTGCCCTGATGAACATTCCTATGTCATGCAGGATTGCCGACACTTCCAAAAGCAGACGCTCGTGTTTGGTCATGCCAAGTTCTTTTTCAAGGCAGTCGTAAATTTTCAGGCTGATCTGACGTACAAAATCAGCATGTTTTTCGTCACCCTGATATTTGTGCAAAAGCGTTGTCGCACCGGCAATAATCTGGTCGTCAAAATCTTTTTGCAGGGTGTCATCTTCTTTTGAACCGCGGCTGATCAAGAGTCCTTCACGGATTGATGTTTCAGGCACTACAAGTGAAGTGATTGACGTTTCTTTTACGAATTCCTTGTATGCCGAAAGTGAAAGCTGGAAAGTCTGCGCATCCGAATAAGAAAGATGGAACCGCGCGATGATTTCATCCGTTGAATACTGCTGGATTGCATCGACGAAATCAATAAAATCCTGCTTTTGGATTTCCCACAAAAACGGTGATATTGCAGTGCCGCAAAAAAGTGCTGCTATGCTCATGTCATGTCCGACCGCAATGAACTGGGCAACCTGATTCAAGCTCAGCTCTGAATTCAACTGCGCTCTTGTGGTTCTGATGTAATCTTTCAAAAAACGGCGGCTGTCTTCTGCTTTTTGTTCGTCCGAAAGGCTTGCCGCAAGCGTGTGAATCTGCTGGTCGATTATGATGGTTCCGAGCCTCATTGAGTGTGCGCCCGCAATACGCCCCTTTTTCAAAAGCATCATTTCTGTGGAACCACCGGAGATTTCAAGTATAACCGTGTCTGCATTCTGGAAACGGGAGCTTACTTCTTTTAGGCATTCTGTCACGGCGATATAACGGAGCCTGTTTTCTTCGATTCCATCAATTATGCGGACTGTAAATCCGGTGCGGACTTTGATGCGGTCAACGAAAGGATCCCTGTTTATGGCTTCACGGACTGCGCTTGTACCGATTACGGAAGTCTCTTCTTTTTTGATTCCCCATGCTTTTAGCTGCTCGGCATACCTGTTCATGATATGCACGCATGATGACTGCGTTTCGCTGCTGATTGAGCCGAATGTAAAGACATCGCGCCCAATGTTTATCGGGAATTCACTGCGGTCCAAAACCGTAACCCGGTGAGTGTTCTGTTCTAAATCAGGTAATTCAGCTACCAGGAGTCTAATCCCCGTGGAGCCGATTTCAATGACTGCCTGCGGGGTCTGCATAGTTCCTCCTTAGAGCTTGTCAATCAGCATGGAACACTTTCCTGACGGGATAGGAAGTGTCTTTTTCTTGTGATCCAATATGTTTATCGTAAAATAGTAAAGCTTTTCGCTTTCCATCTGGATTTCCCAGCCCCTGGTACTCTTGTTGCTCAAAATCGTAATCAGGTTGCGTTTAAGTGACAGCTTTTCTATTCCCATAATTTCAAGGCTTGGAATGACCCAGTCAACCGTTTTGCGCGGCAGGCTGATTTCAAGCCCGATTATATTCTCTATCATCAGTGCGATTGTGGAAAGACCTACAAAATGCAGGAATCTTTTCCTTGGGAAATCCGGGTCTCCTTTGAGCTGTGCCGGGCCTTCTTTGGTCGGAAGGTATGCTTCGTACAAATCTCCCTTCTTTTTTTCATCGAGAGGGCTCAATCCTTCAAGTATATAATACATGTGGCGGATTGCACACTCACGGGCAAACGCATACTGCTGATATTTTTCAAGCCCCTTTATGACCATAAAATTGAACGGCAGGAAAACAGATCCTTTGAATCCTTCTCCGGTTTCCTTGAATTCAGGGCTGTCAACGCTCAAGGAAGGGAACGGATGATCGGTGCCGAACGTTGCAGGATTTGACAGATGCGCAATCAGCATGTCAGCGCGGTCTGCATTCGGAAGCTCTGCAAGAAGCGGCCAGAATCCTGCTATGGTTTTTGTCGGAAGACGCTGCTCATCTTTATCAAGGTCATGATAAAAAGAAGTTTCAGCATCCCACATCAACGAATTGATTCTAGTCTTAAGACTAAAATACATTTTCTTATATTTAAAGCCTATGTCCTTGTCGTTCAGTATGTCACCGAGCGCAGACATGTGGGCGGCATTTATTGCCATGCATGAGTTGAAATCAACAGGATAATATGCTCCTTTCCTTGGGGAATTGAACATATTGGAGAATTCAAACGGAACTGAATAAAGACCGTTTTCCTGCTTGAAAGTCCTGTCTATCCATTCCATGTATTTTTCGAGGATAGGCATGACATCCTTTACGCGGCGCTTGTTCGCTGATTTATGGTACAAATTGAACTCCGCCCATGCAAACAGCGGAAAACCGATTCCTTCCGGATTTTCTTTTGTGGTTATGGGAGAATTCGTCTTCGTATCATATTTCCATCTTATGGCACCGTTTTCTTCCTGATGCTCATAAAAATAGTCTATGTTTTTGTTGGCAGGAAAGTTCCTGTTCGAATACACCAAGAAAAAGGATGAAAATATGGCTTCTGCCTGATCCAATATGTATTTGCCGTTCATCGGATAAATGAACAGCCCGTCCGCAGATTGTTCGCCGGATGCCGGGTCAATCCAATAATCAGACAGCCAGTTCCATGATTTATCGTATATGTCAACAAAATCTTGGTCATAAAAATGTATCTTTGGAAAATCACGTTTATTTAACATATTGCTCCTAGGGGATTTTCGCAGAAAACCATGGAAAATCTGGAATATTCCGGAAAATTTTACCTTTTTCTATGATGGAAACGCTGAAAACCAAAGGTTTCGGGAATTCCCATAGAATCCATTATATCACACTTATTCCAAAAACGGTTAAATTTTTAAAAAAATTTTTAAAAATTTATCAAAAAAACAGCCCGTTCCCATTGAAAAAGAAGTAAAAATGTGTTTAGGGGCCGGTGATATCTGTCATGCTGACGACAATGTTGCCTGTTGTGCTGAAGCCCTTGCCCTGAAATACAAAATACTCATCCGGGTAAGCGTTAAGACTGAATGAAACACCTCCCTTTATCCAGCAGTTTGAGTAATTGGCGGCTTCTGCTGAGTTAAAAAATCCGTCTGTATTATCGGTGGAAACATGCGTTACATTTGACACAGGAAGAGTTCCGGCTAAAAGTGCCGGGATAGAATCAGTTCTGTTGTTGAAGTTTCCTATAAAGTTCCAGTCTTTTTCAGGTTCGCTATAGTCTGTGCCGTAGAAATCAAAGAATGGATTGCAAGTTGCAAAAAACTCGGTTTTGAAAATGCTTGTAGGATTTTTGTCTAGTTTTATGCTCTTTCCGCCAGAACCGTTATCTACTATGGACATGGTTATATCGGAAATAGTACCTGCGAATAC
>JAFOTA010000195.1 GCA_017421145.1 Treponema sp. | reverse complement strand
GATGACGGAGCATGGCAGTTCGTACAGGCAAAATTCAAACCGACGGTCAACGTAAAAGAGACTGTCAAAAAAATAAATTCCATGTTCAAGGAGCAGGGAATCGAAGCAAAGGCAATGGGCTGGGAAACCGCGGCTGCATCATACACTATGACGGTTGCAGGAATCAACGTTTTCTTCAATATACTTGTCATCGTCCTCGCAACGGTTGTTTTCATAATCATTATGAACACCATGACGGTTTCCATCATGGAGCGAACGTCCGAAATAGGAACCATGCGTGCTTTGGGAGCGGAAAAATCTTTTGTACGGAAATTGTTTTTTACGGAAGCTTTGTCCATCACTGTCGTTTCTGCAATTCTCGGCGTAATACTTGGATTCATAATCATGGGAGTCGTAAACGGACTTGAACTCAGCGTAGGCGACAACTTGATTGCAAAAGTTATTTTGGGAGGCGGTCAGGTGCATTTCAGCCCAACTCCGTTTATTGTCCTCATTTCATTGGCAGGCGTTTTGGCAGGAAGCTTCTTGAGCAACATATATCCTGTGTCTTCTGCCCTTAAAATCACGCCGTTGAAAGCTTTGTCAAAGGGAGGCGAGTAATATGCAGCTTTTGAAGTTGGCTTTAAGAAATCTTTCACGCAGCAAAAGAAGAAACGTCATTCTGGGAGTCGCAGTTGCTTTCGGATTTTTCGTAGTGACCGCAGTTGACGGCCTTACAAGCGGTGCAGTTTCAAACATCGAAGAACAGATTACCCAGATGATCGGAGGAACGGTCATCGTTGCAGGATATGAAAAATACAACAAGACCGAAGAATCAGCAGGCAGCCTGATCAGCAGCGACGTAGTTCCAATCATACGCGACCATGATTATCTGATAAAAAAAGTGGATGATCTGGGAATCAAGTACAAGTACATTTCGCATTACACGAATTCAACCGGGCAGATTATATTCAACGGAAAAAAAGTCCTGACACAGACATACGGACGAGACTTTGAAACCGACAAGAGTTTTTTGGATTCTCTCCAGATTGTCGAAGGTGATTTTGAAAACCTGAAAACCCCCGGCTCGATCATAATCGGAAAGAACATGGCAGATTCCCTTAAAGTCCATGTCGGCGATACAGTCCTTTATTTGACGTCAACGATTTATGGTCAGAATGAAGTCGGAGAATTCACCGTCGGGCTTATCAACAAGGATTCAAGCTTCATAAGCGGAATGATGTGCTATGCGGACATTGAAAGCATCAACAAGCTGATCGGAATTCCTGAAGGCGGATACAATTATTTTTCAATTTACCTGAAAGACAAAAACCAGCAGAACAAAGTCGCGCTGATTCTTGAAGATTCAATCAGGGCAGACGGAAAGAACGTTTCTGATCTTCGTCTTGCAAGGAAGACAAATCCTGACAACGTTGAAAAAGGCCTTAACAAACAGATGCTCGGTGAAGAAAACGCCTGGGAAGGCATAAAATATTTCGTCGAAAGCCTTAATGACGGAGCGCCGGCACTTAAAACGGCAATGTACGTCGTGCATCTTGTAACAACGATCATCCTTATAGTCATTCTTCTGATCGTAATGGTCGGCGTTTCAAACACTTACAGGATGGTTCTTTATGAAAGAATCCGCGAGATCGGAACCATGCGTGCTTTGGGCATGACCGGAAAAGACACAGGTAAAACTTTCACCCTGGAAGCCATAGCATTGTGCATCATAGGAGCGGCGGCAGGATTCGTGCTTGCAATAATCCTCATGCTGATTCTCGGCATCCCGAAATTCTCAACTGAATCAGTTCAATTTTTGCTTCACAACGGCCACATGAGCTTCACGCTTTCGTTCGGTTCAATAGTGGTTCAGTATCTGTGCATGATTCTTCTCACGTCTCTTGCAGTGCGCGGAACTTCCAAAAAAGCTGCAAAGATGAGCCCGGCAGAAGCATTGCGTACTATAAAGTAACCAAACGGCATGCAGATTTGTTTTGCAATTGTAACCCAAGCTATAACATTTTTTTGGAGGAAACGATGAAATCAAAGATCAAATTTTTCGGTATTATGGCCGCTGCTTTTGTATTTTTTTCTGCATCAGCCTTTGCCCAAGTTGATTCAAAAACTGCTGAAAAAGCATACAAGCTTATGGAGCAGACCGATGAAATTCTTGCATACCACGGAGATTATTCAGCTACAATTTCACTGCTCATTCAGAAGCCCGGCAAAGCAGACCGCAGCTTGAAATACAAGGTTTTCCAGAGAACCGACAAAAACCTCATGACAATCGTCCAGCTTTTTCCTGAAGCAGACAAGGGCGTAGGATATCTGCGCGACGGTGACAACATCTGGGCTTATGACCCGATCAGCCGCAAGTTCACGCACTCATCTCTCAAGGATGCGCTCGGAGAATCAGACCTTAACGTAGATGACGTTGACCAAGGAAAAGAAAACTGGCGCAAGAACTATACGGTCGAAAAGTTTGAGGAAAGCAATCTTGGGAAATATCCTGTTTATGTCATAACGCTCAAGGCAAAGAATTCAGAACCTGCCTATGCACAGAGCGTATACTACATCAGAAAAGACGTTGCATTGGTTTTGAAAGAACAGGATTTTTCAGGCTCCGGCCGTCTTATGCGCACTATCCTTCTGCCTAAATACACAAAGGTTCCAGCAGGATACGTTCCGACGCAGATCATGGTGAGCGACGAGCTGAACAAAGGTGAAAACACCCAGGAAGTAATAACCGATCTTACCTTCGACAAGCTTCCCGACTCAATTTTCACAAAGGCATATCTTGAAGGATTGAACTGATGAAAAAAAAGTTCCCTTGCATTGCGCTTCTCGTTTTTTCCGCAGGCGCAGTTTTTTCACAGAGCACAGATTTTTCTGAGGAAGTAAATTCACTTGATGAAGAAAAATCCGTTGAATCTGAATTTTCTTCTGATTTCTTCAGCGGAACGGATGACGGTATATTCGGTTTTTCTGATGAAGATTTTTTCGGAAGCGCGGATGACGAGTTTTTTGAAGACGATGTCATTGAAGAACTAAAGCCTCTGGATGACAAGGCTTCTGCTTTGGCAAAGGGAACTCTTTTTGAAATCGGCAGCGTAAGGGTTGGAGGAAGCATCAGCACTACTCTTGCCCTTTCCACTCCGCTTTACCGCAATGACAGCAAAAACTTCGGCGAAAGGCTTTTGGACAGCAGAATCAAACCGGATGCCGGAGCCACTCTTTATATCGACGCACGCCCGACATCAACACTTAGGCTTTATACAAAATTCGGAATCTCCTATCCATATAAAGACACCGTCGCTTTTTCAATGAACGGAAACCAATCCGTAGATCCAGATTCCATAGACACAAGCAGTGCAGATCCTGATACAATAGACAGAATCACCGACTGGCTGAACGGAGCCGGAGTCACGGACATGGGGTCTCTTTTTTCTTTCGGGACACCCTCTTTTTCAATCGCAAACTGGCTTTATTTAAAAGAGCTTTTCACGGATTTTTCAATCGCAGACAGAGCGTTTTTCAGGTTCGGCCTTCACACTGTTTCATGGGGAGCAGGATTTTTCTTCAGTCCCGTTTCCGACATGATAAACACTTCTTCAATCGACCCGGAACATACCGATGCACAGGTTGACGGAAGCGTAAATCTAAGGACGCAGATTACATTCCCGGATTCGCAGAACTGTCTCTGGGTTTATATAGTTCCTCCGACAGCATCAAGCATACCATCAGTCACTTCGCAGGAAGAATTGGACAACGCTTCAATGGATGAATATCTTGACGATGCAATGTTCCCCTATGTTTTGAAAGAAACTGCACTTGCCGCAAAAATGGACGTGGTTATTTCAAACTGGGAGCTTGGTTTCGGAGGAATATTCAAGTACAACAGCGCACCGAAACTTATGGCAACAGCCTCTGGAAGCATCATAAACGGAAAGGTTGGTGTTTTCGGCGAAGCTGTGTTGAGCTACGGAAGCCAGGCGCAGTGGAACGAAAGTTCTGAATGGACATCAAAAGATTTGATTTTCCAGGGAACAGTCGGCGCAATGTACATGTGGTCAGATCCGCAGATTACCCTCATGGCACAGTACTATTTTGACGGAAATAAAGATGACCATGAATATTCAACTTACGGAAACAACCTTGCCGCAACGGTCAATTATGCAAACATCGGAGGCTCGGAAATAAACGCTACGCTTTTCTGCCTTTTCTATTTAGGAAAAACAAACGTCTCAACTTTGAGCGAGGCAATGAGCCGTCTTTCTTCCGGGAACGCATTCATGCCTTATGCCGGAATAATTTCTGCAAACGTAAGCTGGAGCCCGGTTTCTGCACTCTCAATTTCTGCAGGTCCCTACATCACATGGCTGGACATGACAAAAGCACCGGACGTTTCTTTGAGATTTTCAATCACCTTGG
>JAFOTA010000194.1 GCA_017421145.1 Treponema sp. | reverse complement strand
TTATACTGATATGCAGCGACAGGGGTTTCTTGGCTACATGAGCTAAAGGCGATGACAGATGTCACGGCTACAGCCGCAAGAACAATCTTTCCAAAAAGTTTCATAGAATTCCTCCTAAAGAATATCACTTATAAATATAATTTAACGAAAGCAGAAAAGCATCCGAAGACCTTTTTCAGTTTCCATTATTCCCTATTTTACAACAAAAAAACACAATATGCTAGTATAAATTTTAATTTTTCGTTATAAAAGTCCCCTGATTTCAAAAACCGCGCCAGATCAGGGTTCGACATAAGATTATCGGCAGAATTTCTGGAAAAGATTAGGGAAACTGCATTATCGACACCTTATTTTCACCATAAGTTTTTCACATCAGAGAGTATTCTTTCCCTGTGCGTAAATCTTTTTTCTTTTTGGAGATGACTTTCCATAAAATCTGGTTCTTTGAATAATCATAATTGTCTTCTGGGAAAAATGAATTGCAGATATATTTTCCACTTTGCTCATTCTTTATAAAAGTAAAAATGTTTTTTTCATATTTGGAATTTTTCAGCAAAAAATCAGCATCAATCCGGGAAAATACCGCTTCATTCTGATTGTATTTGAAAACAGTCTCATTACTGTCTAAAATATCTTCCAGCTTGGAAAGATAGAAAACACGACCCTTTATTTTAGTATAGTTATCTGATTTTTGAATCCGACCGGCAAAAACTTCATCAGAAAGAATTTTTTCAAAAATTTTAGCCCTGTCGCTTCTCAATTCCGGACGATCTTTTAAATAATGCAGTCCAGCAAGATGATGAAAATCCTTCTTTTGAAAATGAAGGCAGATCGTAACCATTGTTTTCTTTTTTGCAAGACGAATTTCGTATTCAAAATGTAAAAGATTATTGAACCTCATGCATGCATTTTGAATATCGGTCACAGAACTCTCCCACAAAAAATCCTGCCCGAAAAGAGCAGGATAAAACAGACATTTTCTTTCGGTTTCCCTATCCGACTTGTGGTAAATGTCAAACCCTTGTAAAGCTCCTAAGACACTGCATGCCGGCACAACGCCTTATTCATAGCTCACGCAGACAATCATTGTTGCCTACATTTTCAATATACCGATAATTTTCCAAAAAGTCAAATGAAACTCAATGCGCTTCCCTGGAAAAATCCCTTGATTTTCTTCCATTTTTCTTCTATATAGTAATTGTCATTCAATAGGGAGGATTTATGTCTGTAGGATTCGTTCATTCAATAGAAAGCTGCGGTGCGGTTGACGGGCCGGGAGTGCGCTACATCATTTTTTTATCAGGTTGCCCGATGCGCTGTCTTTTCTGCCACAACCCGGACACATGGGAAATCGGAAAGGGTGAAAAACGTGAGCCTCTCGGATTGATTGAAGAAGCACTGAGCTGCAGGTCATACTGGGGAAAAAAAGGCGGAATTACCGTAAGCGGAGGAGAGCCTTTGGTTCAGATTGATTTTCTGACCGAACTTTTTACGATTGCAAAAGAAAAAGGAATCACCACATGCATAGACACAGCCGGAGGGCCTTTTTCAAGGAATCCTGCATGGCTTTCAAAATTCGAAAAGCTCTGTTCCCTGACCGACACATTCCTGATGGACATAAAGATTATTGATCCTGAAAAGCACAAGGCACTGACCGGTCTTGGAAACGAAAACATAATCGACATGTTCCGCTATCTGGACGAAAAGAAAAAGGATGTCTGGATAAGGCACGTACTTGTTCCAGGTTGGTCTGACAATGACGAATACCTTACGAAGACAAGGGATTTCATACGCACGCTCAGCAATATAAAACGCGTGGAGATTCTTCCGTACCACACGCTTGGGGTCATGAAATACAAGAGCCTCGGAATCCCCTACCCGCTTGAAGGAACCGATTCACCAAGCGCAGAAAGGATCCAGAATGCAAAGGCAATACTGGAATGTGAAAAATACGACGGCTGGAAATTATAAAACCTGAAATATCAGAAAACGCTGACCAAGGCCAATAAGCATCCATCAATCAGCCGATCAGCGCATTCCTTAAAAAAAATGCCCCGGAACAAGAAAGTTCATATGCATCTCTTGTTTCAGGGCAAGAAAATCAAGCAGATTAAAGCTCGATATAGCGGCTCCAGTGAGGCTGGTTGTAGATATCGGTGAAGCGGTACATAAGACGGACGTTTCCTGATCCTACGTCCACGTTGCTTACCTCCATCTTTGACGTGACCTTCATCTTTTCGCCAAGGTAATAGCTGTCCACGTAATCACCGTCATAGGTATAGTAGTCGCAGAGGAATTCAAGCGTGTCGCCGATTTCAAGCTCGGTCATGTTCTTTGCTATAACGTCGCTTGTATTTTCGTCATAATCTGCGGCGGCTCCGGCAATGTAACCGTAAGGATGGGCATCGTCAAAGACAATCCAGAGGTTCACGCGGTCTCCGTTCAGCAGTGCAGGTACGCGTCCTGTGCGTGTGCATGTCTTTCCGTCGTCGGTGGTGTCCATGTGGTAGTATGCAACGGGCTGTCCGTTTATAGCAAGCCATGTTCTGTCGGTGCGTGCAATCAGCTTGCCGTCATCAGTCCAGTCGAACACGTCGTCAAGCCCCAGGTCTATATAGCCTTCGCCGTCGTCATAGAACATGTTCATGTCAAGGGCATGCACGAGATCCCACTGCTCTTCATCAAGGTACATGAGATATTTTCCGTTGGATTCCCTCCATTTGAGCGCGCTGTCGTCAAAATAGTTGGAACTGATGTAATCTGCCGTATCCTTGACCGACATGACTTTACCGGAAAGGAAGTTGGTTCCCGTAAGTCCGCCGAGTATGCTTCCCAATGCACTTCCGCTTCCAGAACCGCCGCCCAGGAAAGAACCGAGTATGTCCCCGATTGCAGAGCTTGAAGATGAAGACGCGCTTGATCCGAGAAGGTCAAAAAGAGAACCCACCGGAGATGCCGCAGCAGAACCGCCCGATGCAGCCTGACCGCTCACTTCCACGCTTGCAAAAGCCTTGATGCAGTCCGCGTAGCTGTCGTCCATACCGATGGCATCATAATTGTCGCATGCAACGTCAACATAGGATGCATTTTTATAGGGGAAGTAGATTGAAACTCCGTATGCATTCGTCATGTTGGATGAAGTCTTGTTGTATTTTACGGCTCCCTGCAATGCCTTTACCAAAGCCTTAGCCTCGCTGCTTCCGATTTTGTTGCAGAGGTAAACGAGGTCAATTTGGTCGATCCTGCTGTTCGGTGAAAATTCGCGGGTCTGGTAGCGTGCATCAGAAACAAGCTTGTATTCATCCCTTGCAATCAGGTTAGTGAGCGACTTTGAAAATGCCGTGAGCTTCGAAGGAACCGTGTTGCTGAATTCCGCAAGGTCGATGACCGAAAGAGTGGTTTTTTGGCCGGAACATTTCTGGGAGCACTTTTTCACGAAATCATCGACTATGACCTGCCCCAGTTCAAGCGTAGGGGTTGAAGTGTCTGAGCCGAATTTTGTGAGCCAGTCCGTATAGTACCAGCCGATTCCGGGTTCAGTTTCTTCGGAGCTTATCAGATAGTCGGCGTAGTTGTCGAGAAGGAGGGCAGTTTCAGCCGTTGCCATGAGACATGCATCAAATCCGATGAAATCAAATTTCAGGCCGCCGTTTTTGAGCGCCCTGTTGATGCCGGAAAGCGTCATTGAACCGCTCTTCGCAAACTTTTCGTCATAGCCGAATCCTGAAACGGAGCCTCCGCCGTGATCCCAGAAAATAAGTCCGTAACGGTCAGCCGGATAATTTGACCTGCACCACTTTATATATGAAGAAAGAGTGTTTGGATCAGTCATGGCTTTTTTGCCGTCATCATCGACAAGCGTCCTGATTTTTCCTGACTCAACCTTGTAAATCTGGTTCACGGAATTCGATATGCCTGAAGTCCTCCAGGATTTGCATCCGCCTGTGTATACCAAAAGATTTATTTTGTCACCGAGGTCAGCGGCCGCCATTTCCCTCAAATCCGAAGAAGCCATGCCGTTTTTTGATTCAAGGTCGGTTCCGCACATGTACACCATTATGGTTACTTTGTCCCTTCCGTTACCGACAAGGTGGGTGTATTTTTCCCTGGAGCCTACAGCAACGGAATTGTCAACCCTTGTATATGACGTTGACGATCCCACGGAAGATGAAGATGATGATACCGATGATGACCCGCTTCCTCCGCCGAAAAGCCCGGTGATTCCTTCGAGTATTGAAGATGAAGAGGTTGATTCCGTCGTTTCGTAATATGAATCCTGCACAGGTGTCGTTTGGGCACCATGACCGCCGCACATTTTTACGACAAGCACTATCACGCCGATTATAGCCGCAAGACCGATTCCTCCGCCGCCGATTGCCTTTGAGCTTCCTCCGCCCGATCTGCCGCTTTGAGAGCCTCCGGATCCGATTCCGCTTCCACCGCCCTGAGAACCGCTTGGTCTGCTTCCGCTTCCAGGTCTGCCGTATCCACCGGATGAACCGACTGGTCCGGTACCAAGCCCTTCGCCTCTCTTATGCACTCCCATGCTGTTGTTGGTCACATGAGTGTCTCTTCCTCCAGGTCTTTTTCTATCCATAATAAAATTCTCCTGTTAAATTTCCTATGATGTAAAAATACGGGCGTACAGTTTTGAAACGCCCATGAAATCCATGATAACCCATTTTTCAGGGGGCTTCAATCGGCGAAAACAACTGAATTAAAAGTATATGTTTTTCCGTTCCTGCTTTTGAACGAAAAGGAATAGATTGGTCCTGTAGCCGCATCATCACCGTTGCACACAACCTGAACTTCGTTTTTTTTAGGATTTCTTATGACATTATAGCTGTCCGAATAATTTGTGGTTCCGTCGGTCTGTCCTTCAATCCTTTTGTAAGCCGTTTCATATAGGCATACAGTCCCGGATTCTTCAAAGTTTCCTTCATACAGACCGACCGAGCATTGGTTGTACTGGTTGTCAAGTATGCAGTAATAGTCGCCGGGAGTAAAGAAAGAGAATACAACGTTACCATCTGTGCTTTTGATCGTTTTTCTTACATTGCTAGTAGATGGAACGCTAGTTAGACCAATCCCAATCCTGTTTTCGCCCTCACCGATCACAAGGCTTTTTTCTCCATAAAAGTTCATGGAATCATAATTAGTGTTTCTTCCGACAGGATTGGTATCAGGAGCAGCTGGATTTGCCGGACGGAATTCAAAGCACCTTACGGCCACCTCAGCGTTTGAATCTAC
>JAFOTA010000193.1 GCA_017421145.1 Treponema sp. | reverse complement strand
TGTCATGCAGCGGCCGCCGATTACTCCGTCCGGATTCGGTGCTGTGAGGTGGTAACCGTCGCATGAAGCTCCGTAACCTGCAAGTTCTGCGTAGATTTTTGCTCCGCGTGCCTTTGCGTGCTCGTATTCTTCAAGTACAAGAAGTGTTGCTCCCTCTCCCATGATGAATCCGTCGCGCTGCTTGTCGAACGGGCGGCATGCCTTCTGTGGATTGTCAACCCATTTTGTGCTGAGTGCCTTGAGCATCGTGAATCCAAGGTTTGCGAATCCGTTCTGTGTTGATTCGGCTCCACCTGCAAGAACCACGTCGCTTCTTCCGCAGCGGATGTTGTCAAGTGCGTTTCCGATTGCGTCGGTTCCTGATGCACATGCTGTTGCGATTGTGTGTGCGGCACCGTGAAGACCGAATGCAATGCTGATGTTTGCTGCACCCTCGTTTGGAATCAGCTCAGGAATTGTCATAGGAGGCATCCTTGTCATGCCTGAGTCAAAGTATTCCTTCATGCTGCTTTCAGTAACTTCGAGTCCGCCGATTCCGACACCGAGATAGATTGATGTCTTGTCAAGGATTTCCTTGTCGTCGATTATTTTTGCATCCTCAAGAGCCTGCTTTGCCGCTGCAACAGCGAACTTTGAGAAGTATCCCATCTTTCTTGCCATCTTAACGTCCATGAACTGTGACGCGTCAAAATTCTTTACCTCGGCTGCATACTTTACCTTGAAAGGTGTGTTGTCATAACGAGTGATTGTATCGATTCCGCATTTCCCTGCAACAACCGCGCCCCATGTCTCCTCAACGGAATTTCCGACCGGTGAAACGCATCCCAATCCTGTAACTACTACTCTACGCATTTTTTTCTCCATAAAATTGTTCGTAAAATTTGAAAATCTAAAATCAAAAAATCTGAAATCAGCAGCCCATGCCGCCGTCAACGCCAAGAACCTGACCTGTTATGTATGTGCTCAAATCTGATGCAAGGAAGAGGGCAGCGTTTGCGACATCTTCTGTCTGTCCGGCTCTCTTAAGCGGAATCTGCTCGACCCATGACTTCCTCAAATCTTCGTTCACGGCCTGTGTCATGTCGGTTTCGATGAATCCAGGTGCAATGCAGTTCACGCGGATTCCACGGCTTCCGGTCTCTTTTGCGAGGGACTTGCTGAATGCAATCAGACCGCCCTTGCTTGCTGAATAGTTGACCTGTCCGGCTCCACCATGGATTCCCACGATTGAGGCCATGTTGATGATTGAGCCCTTTCTTTTCCTTATCATGTCGTTGCTTACAATCTGGCAGACAATGAATGCGGAAGTGAGGTTTACGGCAATTACTGAATCCCAGTCCTCCTTTTTCATGCGGAAGCTCAACGTGTCGCGCGTGATTCCAGCGTTGTTCACAAGAACGTCAAATCCGCCTGACTCTGTGAGAGCGTTCTTTACGGCTTCGGTAAGGACATCCGCATTTCCGGCGTCGGCATAGAATTCGTGGAATTTGGTTCCGTTCTGTTCGGCAAGTTCCTCAAGTTCCTTTTTTCCGGCTGATTCCTTCGTGCACATTCCCCAGACTTCGCATCCGTTTTTGAGGAAGGTCTCGGCAATCTTTCTTCCGATTCCGCGGGATGAACCCGTTACAAGTGCCTTTTTATTTTCAAGCAGTGACATAAAATCTCCTTGGTTTTCTTCTATAAGTATGTTGCTGATTTTTTGATTACAGCGAGTTGATTCCTTCGACCGTGTTCACAGGGATTGCAGGAAGTGTCGCACCGAACTCAGTCTTTTCCCAGAGACCAGCAAGGACTTTTCCAGGACCAGGCTCAAGAACTGACCATTCGTTTCCTGAATCTGCCTTGATGATTGATTCGAGGACGGCTTCTTCATCAGTCCACAAAACAGGGTGTGTCAGATGGAGGACTGCGCTGCTTTTTACTTCCGCTGCATCCTTTGCCTGCTTTCCGGTTACGTTGCTGAAAAGAGGAATCTTTGGTTCTGCAAATTCCACGTCTGCAAGGACTTTTTCAAATTCATCTGCGGCTGCCTGCATGAGAGGACTGTGGAACGGACCTGCAACCTTGAGGCGTACACAACGGCGTGCTCCGGCTTCTTTGGCTGCGGCTTCAACTTTGTCAAGTGCATCGAAGGTTCCCGAAACGACCGTCTGCTTGGTTGAGTTCATGTTGGCTGCATAAGCGTCTGGAATTGATGAAACGACTTCCTTAACTTTTTCAGGCGGAAGACCGAGAACCGCTGTCATTCCTGGTGCGTGTCCCTCGTTCTTTGCAGCGATTTCTTCGCATACTTTCTGCATTATGAGTCCGCGCTGGCGCACAACCTTTATGAGGTTTTCAAAAGAAAGCACTCCGGCTGCATACAGTGCAGGAAATTCTCCGAGGCTGAATCCCATGGCTGCGGATGGTTCGATGCCCTTGTCCTTGAGGGCTGCCATTACTGCAAGTGAAGCGGTGGTTATCGCAATCTGGCTGTTGTCGCTGCGGCCGAGACTGTCAGCATCTGCTTCCCACAAAAGCTTTGCCATGTCCAGATTGATGACAGATGAAACGTCATCGATAACTTTTTTCGCTGAAGGAAAAGCCTCCGCAACGTCCTTGACCATTCCAGGAGCCTGTGCTCCCTGTCCCGGAAAAAGAAATGCATACTTCTTTGACATTGTTAAACCTCTTTGTTTTCGTGTGGAACCTGATTTGCGGATGTTCCGCAAACCGATTCATAATGACATTTTGACAAATTATGTCAAAATGTCATAAACTTGTCAACGGATATACGAATGTTCGGAGGAAAGATTTTTTATAAATTCAATGCCAGGACGCTTCCTAAAGCTTCAGTTCATGGGGCGAATGTTTCTGCTGCTTTTCCTGATACAAAAGGGCGTCGGCTTTGTCAAGAAAGTCCTGGAGCTCCCCTTCGTCATCGGCATTGTAAGGGCATGCACCCAGACTTATGGATATTGAATACTTTTCGTTTGTGTCCCGTCCCCAGTCTTCGCACATTTCGTCGAGCTTCTGGCGCAGGGTTATGAGGTTTTTCTCGGAAAGCCCCGGTGCTATTATGGCGAATTCATCACCACCGATGCGTCCGATTATGTCCGTGCGGCGGAATGTCTTTTTCAGTATGGCTGCTTCTGCCTGGATCGCTATGTCACCGGATGTGTGGCCGTAAGTGTCGTTTATTTTTTTGAGCCCGTCCAGATCTCCGAAAATCACCATGCCGAATTTTCCGTTTGCCTTTGAGAGTTCCAGCGCTTTTTCACCGTATTCCATGAATCCGCGGCGGTTGAGAAGTCCTGTCAGCTCATCGGTGACGGAAATCTTCGTTGCCATGTCGTATTCCTGCTCAAGAATCCTCTTTTCTTCTTCTGATTGTGAAAGCCTGTATGCGGTGGAAAGTGAGTTTGAGAACATCTTCGTGAACATGCTGTAGATGGCCATGTCGTATTTCCCAGGCAGGAAAATCAGGTAGCCGTAGAGCGTCGTGGTGTGGTAGAGCGCACAAACATGCATGCCGGCCATGGATGAAAAAATCCCTTCGGGAATCATCATGTTGCGCGGATTGAACTGGATCGGTTTGTCCTGATCTGCAAGCCAGAATCCTGAGAACCTGTCCAATGCCGTGTATACTATTGCTTTTTGAGGAAGCGGGAAGAATTCAAACTGGTCGGTTGAAATGGGAGATTCAAAAAGAACCACCGCACCCGAGAGTATGCCTATGGACATGAGGTCCCTGTTTATGTGTTCCCTGAACTGATTGAGCGTCATGTCGGTCTGGAGCTGCGTGTAGAGCCTTACGATCTGCGTGAACTGGGATTTTTTCATGCACCAATCGCTTGCCGCAGTGTTCATCTGCACTCCTGAATATATGGGCATTCCGTTTGCATCGAGGCTTGTGAACGGTTCGCTCTTTTTTTCGACGCATCCGCATGACTGCCTGAAAACCGGCGATGCATTTATCTTTACGGTCTGATCAACCGGCTTTCCTTCCATCACGCTGTGGAGCATTTCCATGGCCTGGAATCCCTGCTGAAAAAGCTCCTGATTCATGGATGTTATGGACGGGGTCATCAGAAGAGAGCTTTCCTCATCGTCGAAGCCTGTGACTATCACATCTTCCGGAACCCTTATGTTGTGCTGGCGGAAATAATCTATGCATCCGTATGCCATCTGGTCGTTCAGTGCGACTATGGCATCGAAATCTATGCGTCCTTTTGCTCCTGTGTATGCGTTCAGCGCCCTCATCGAAAGATCGTATGAATATCCGCCGTAAAGAACCATGGATTCATCGTATGCTATGTTGTGGGAAAGAAGCACGTCCTTGAACACCTTAGTTCTTTCCGCTATGTCGGCTGAATTCGCCTGCACGCTCATGAGCGCTATCCTGCGGCATCCGTGTTTTTCGATCAGATGGGAAATCATCATGGAAAAACCGATTTCGGAGGATCCCATGACGGACGGAACACCGGGAACTGCATTTCCTATGCTTACGACCGGAACCGGGGAAAATGACCTCATATAAGAAGAAAGATAATCCAGTGAAACGCTGCAAAGCTGAACGCCAGACACAAAAAGTATGCCGTCGAAATTTTCCGCCCTCAGATGGGATGAAATCGAAAGTGTCTGGTAGTCGAAGGCAAAATCCCGTGATTTTATCTGGCTGATTGAAAACGCAAGGATTTCCATGCCGTGTCCCTTTGCATATTCCGAAGCCCCGGCGTATAGTTTCTGTGAATACTCTGATTCCATGTAATCTGTTACAAAAGCAATTCTAGTTATAGTCCGCATCAAAATGAATTATAAACCCAAATGCGCTTTGTGAAAAGTTATTTTTAAAGAAGGTGAGTGCAGGAAAAAATAAAAGACCGGATAACGGTGTTTTTTCCGCTGTCCGGCCTTTTTTTTCAGTGCCTTAAATTAGAATTCTTCGCTGTCCCTTGACTTTCTGTAGATTGCAGCCCTGGAATTGCGCTGGGTGGGTGTGTGGAAGCTTGGTCTTGAGCTTCTGCCTCTGTCTCTTCCGCGTCCGCCCCATCTTCCTTCGTCACCTCTGTCCCTTCCGAAACGGTCACGGTCCCTGAAGCTGCGGTCGCCTCCGAAACCTCTGTCCCTTCCGCCGCGTCTTGAACCTCTGTCCCTTCCGCGTCCGCTTCCTTCGCTAGAGCCTTTCGTGTCAACGTGCATGTGAGGGATCGTTTCGTCCTGCTTTGCCATTTCGAGTGCCCTTGCTGCGGCTTCTTTCGGCAGGCTCAAAAGACAGAATTTATCTGCCATGTCGATTGCGTCAACGTCCTTTCCGCGTATGTGAAGCAGGTCTGAGAAGTATTCGGCGATGTCCCTCGGGCTGTATCCGTCAAACCATCCCATCTGGACAAAAAGCCTTGTCTGGTTTTCGGAGCTTCCCCTTTCTGAGCGGCCTTCCTTTTCTTTCTTTCCGCCGCCCACCGGGTTGACCTTTCCGTAGCGGTTTCTTGCAAGTTCTTTTCCATATGTAACGGCAAGGAGTGAAGCGACCACTTCCTTTGGATCCTGACCTTCGCAAAGCTCATCTGCAAGCGCATCGAACATTGGATCTCCCTTTCTCAGGTGAGGCACGCGCTTCGTTGTCGTTTCCTCCGTATTTTCAGCGTTTTCTGCGGATTCAATATCCTGTGATTCCTGGCTTTCGGCTTCTGATTCGGCAGGATCTTCCTGAACTGCATTGAGTCCGAGCTTTTCCTTTATCTGGTTGAAAACCCTGGCTTTTTTGGCTTCGATGACTTCATCAATGGAAGGAATGTCTCCTTCTACCATCTCACCCTTTGCGGAGCGTTTGACCGCATTCTTCAAAAATCCGAGCTTTCTGCGTGTTTCTTCCGGGCGGACGAAGGTAACTGCCATTCCTGCGGCTCCGGCACGTCCTGTACGACCGATTCTGTGCACGTATGTCGGACCGTCGAACGGAAGCTCATAGTTCACTACATGGGTAAGGCCTTCAATATCGATACCGCGTGCAGCCACGTCAGTTGCAACAAGTATCCTTGTCTTCTTTGAGCGGAATCTTGCAAGCACTTTTTCGCGCTGGCTCTGAGGAATGTCACCATGCAGTGCGGCGGCCTGATATCCCTTTTCATCCAATGCCTTGCTTATGTAGTCTGCATCTGATTTTTTCTGGACGAAAACAAGTCCGAAGAAATCCGGTGAAATGTCGATGAGACGTACCAGTGCCTCAAGCTTGTCACCCTCGCGAAGCACCCAGTATTTCTGGTCGATCAAAAGAGGCTCTTCCTGATGTCCTTCTTCCTCTACGATCTCGTAGTCTCCCATGAACTGTGAAGCTATGCGGAGAATCGGCTGAGGCATGGTTGCGCTGAACAAAAGCACGCGCGAATCCGGGTTGGCTGAAGAGAAAATCTCCTCGATGTCGTCAACGAATCCCATGTCGAGCATTTCGTCGCCTTCGTCAAGTATAAAATACTCAATCTTGCTGATGTCCAGTGCGCCCCTGTCAATGAGGTCCTGAACGCGGCCGGGTGTACCGACTACGATTTCAACTCCCTTGCGGAGAGAGCGGATCTGGTCGTTGTATGATGCACCTCCGTAAACAACGCATGTCCTAGGATACTTGCTTGTCGTGAAAGATGACATTTCCGTCTGTGTCTGCATTGCAAGCTCACGGGTCGGCTCAAGGATGATTGCCCTTACATGACCTGCGTCTTCCCTGATTCTCTGTACGAGCGGAAGTCCGAATGCGGCTGTTTTTCCTGTACCTGTCCTTGCACGTGCGATGACGTTCGCTTCACCGTTCAAAAGGCGCGGAATTGCAAGAACCTGGATCGGAGAAGGGTG
>JAFOTA010000192.1 GCA_017421145.1 Treponema sp. | reverse complement strand
CTACCAACTGCGCTATTGCCCGATAGGTGTAAGCCCTGCAAGCGGATTTCAACCGATGCAAGAATAAAAAAACCACCCGAATAAAAAGAACGGATGGCTTAAACGGGAGTTACGGGGCTCGAACCCGTGATCTCCGGCGTGACAGGCCAGCGCGATAACCAGCTTCGCTAAACCCCCTGAATGTGCATACTATATCATCTTTGATTTTCTATGTCAACAACCAAACGTAAAAAATATCAAACAAAAGGGCATATCCAAAAAAAAATCCATGGATTATTCAGGAAATTTTACGATGCAGAAAACGGATATAATGTTGACACCAATTTTATACAATGATAAAATTATCGCCTATGCGGTCTGTCAGCTTGACAGTGCGCAGAAGGAACAGCCATTATAAGATGGCGCATAAAAAAATCTTCAATAGTAAGGACTTTTTATCATGGCAGAAGAAGCAAATGAAAAGACGGCCAAAAAAAAGGCTGACAACGTTAAAATCGGCGCGGTTATCGTTCTTGTAATCTCAGCATTAGTATTCATTCCTACGGGAGGATCTGCCGTAATCCAGTCAATCATGCAGAAAAACCAGACCCGTGTTTTCGGAAAATACAAGGGACAGAAAATCGAATACAAGGCCGGATCTGATTTTGCGGCGAACGTTTCCAATATAGCACAGAACTATCAGAGCATGGGATACGACGTAAACCAGATATACAGCTACATTTTTGAAAGCGCATTCGAAACTACGGTAAAGAACATGTATTTTGAAGATGCAGTCAAAGGCGCAGGCTATTCAGTGCCGAAAGCTGCGGTCAACAGGCTCATAATCCCTTATTTCCGCGATGAAAACGGAGAATATTCTTCAAAGATCTACAACCAGACCGACGAAGCCACAAAATCCGAACTCCGTGCATCAGCAGAGGAAAGCCTTCTCCGCTCACGTTTTTCAGACGATGTTTTTGGTTCCAACAATCTTTACGGACTCAAGGTTTCATCAAAAGAAAACCTGTTCATCTCATCAATGGGAACTGAAAAGCATGCATTCAAGCTTATGGCATTGAGCACATCAGACCTCCCGAAGGAAGAAGCCGTCAAGTATGCGGAAAACAACAAGGACACATTCCGTCTCTACAATTTTTCTGCAGTGACTCTCTCGGAAAAAGCAGATGCAGAGAACATCCTCAAGCAGATTCAGGGCGGAGAGCTTACGTTCGACGATGCAGCCAAGACAATCTCCGAAAAGCTTTTTTCAGAAGACGACGGAAAGCTTTCAAACCAGTATTACTATCAGCTGAAGAACACGATTCCTAACGAAGCAGACCTCCAGACAGTAACCGGACTTTCAACAGGAGCTGTTTCAGACGTTATCCAAACTTCAAGGGGATATACGATTTTCCGCTGCGACGGAGCATACACAAGCCCGGACTTGACGAAAGACGAAACGATCGACACCGTTCTTTCATATATAAAGTCATATGAAATCAGCTACATCGAAAACTACTACACCGAAATGGCAAACAAATTCATCTATGACGCTTCAATCGCACAGCCTGTAATCATCGACGTTTCAGACGGAGAAGAAGGACGCGTGCTTGATCCGAACGTCCGTGCAGACCAGAGGCTGATTGCTGCCGGCGGTGAAAATATCGTGGAGCTTGACAAATTCGAAAGCGCATGCAGAAACTACGGAGTCAAGGCCATTGACGTTCCTGCATTCCCTGTGAACTACGGAAACTCAGCATTCTTTGACACTGTTCCGACCGATGTTTCTCAGCTCAGCAGCCTTTCATCAAACGCATCTGCATTCAAGACTATGTTCTCCCTCAAAGAAAATGAGATAAGCTCTCCGTTCGTTCTCGGTTCAAACGTAATCGTAGCAAAGTGCGTTTCAATCGAAAAGGAAGACACCGTTGCAAAAGATGGTTATGTAAATCAGGCCTCTGATTACGACTATGACAGCGCAATGACAGCAATCATGTCTTCTCCTGATCTTGTGAACGACTTCTACAAAACATTCTACAACTCAGACTTGTTCGCCAACTAATCTTTTTATGGAAGAAGATAACAAGCCCCGTCTGGTTGACACCGGTTCGGGGTTTTCTGTTTTATACAGGGGACGCTTACTTTACTCAAAATACAATCCGGCAAGATCAGTCACATCGCTCATACAAAAACTTGAGCTGCTTCCATCTACCCTTGTCATAATAAATTCACCGTGCCTTTTTTACGGACTTACTGATTTAATCAAAAAGCTTCCTGAAGGCTGCGTGATTTTTGCTGCGGAAGATGACGAAAATCTTTTTGCACTTTCAGAAGGTTCGCTCAAAAAAATCAAAGAAGAAAATCCGGGAACAGATTTTTCGAACGTGCATCTTTTTTCAACGAAAAATCTTCCGGAAATGGACAGCTTCCTGCGAAAAACGGTGAATGCCGGAACAATCAGGCGTGCGGTACAGATTGATTTTTGCGCCGGAAAATCTTTCAACCCAGAAATCTACAAGCTCATTTTTTCTGCGGCACAGGAAATAATCTCGACTTTCTGGAAAAACCGGGTGACGCTCGTAAAGATGGGAAGGCTTTTTTCAAAGAACATAATGAAAAATCTCCGGTGTCTGGATTCCGATTATTTTCTGAGCATGACCGACAGAACCGTTTCAAAACCGATCATAGTGTTCGGTGCGGGAGAAAGCGCTGACCAATGCCTTGACAGCTCTCCCACGCTTTTGGATGCACTTCGCGGAGGAAAATTCTTTACTGTTTCAGTGGATGCATCCCTGACCTTCCTTCTTGACCGGGGCATAAAGGTTGATGCAGTGACAGCTCTTGAACCGCAGTTTGCAATACAAAAGGCATACATAGGAAGCGGAGATTGCAGCTCAGTTTTTTTTGCGGACCTTTGTTCAAGACCACAGGTGCAGAATCTTTTCAAAAACAGGACGGTATGGTTCGCGTCTGAATTTGCAGAGCTTAATTATCTGGACAAAATAAAAAAAATTGTCCCGGATTTTATTCCTCCTCTCGGTTCGGTCGGACTTGCGGCGGCGTACATTGCTCTAAGGCTCAGAAAAGATGATTCCGTTCCGGTTTTCGTCACGGGGCTTGATTTCAGCTACAGCATAGGAAAGACACATGCAAAGGGAAGTCCTGCGCACAAGGCACGGCTTTTTTCCGCTGACAGGCTGAATCAGATAGAAAACATAGACGCGGCATTTTCATTCGGCGCAAGCATGATTCAGGGAAAGGACATGAAAAATGCAGTGACGACACCCGTAATGCTTTCTTACCGAAATGATTTTGCAAGCAGATTTTCTGGAATCAAAAACATATTCGACATAGGGAAAAGCGGGCTTGATCTGGGGCTTGAAAAAATTCCGCCGGAAAAAGCGGCTGAAAATTTTACAAAGGATGAAGGCTCTGCAGAAAGATTTTATGAAATCTTCAGTACTATGCGCAAAGGCTCCGGGGATGCGGAAAAATTCCTGAAAGATGAAAGGAACGAACTTTTAAAGCTCAGGGATCTTCTTTCAAACGGTGAAAAATCAGAGTACTTTGAAAAAGAAAAGGGGCTTTCAGATCAGATAAGGGAAATATTGATTCAGAGGGAATATCTTTTCCTGCACTTCCCCGACGGCTACAGGCTTTCTATAGAACCGCCGTTTTTGAAAAGGGTGCGTGCAGAAATAGATTCGTTTCTCAAAATCATTTAGGATACTTTTAATTGTCTTCCTTTTCTTTGAGGACTGCAAGGAATGCACTCTGAGGAAGCTCCACGTCTCCGGCCATGAGCATGCGTTTTTTTCCTGCCTTCTGCTTTTCCAAAAGCTTTCTCTTTCTCGTAACGTCACCGCCGTAACATTTTGCAAGAACGTCCTTTCTTACAGGGTTTACGGTTTCGCGCGCAATAATCTGGCTTCCGATGGCACCCTGTATGGCAATCTTGAACTGCTGGCGTGCAATTTCACCTTTGAGCCTTTCACAGACTGTCTTGGAACGCTCAACGGCACTCGGACGGTAACAAAGCTGCGCAAGTGCATCGACCGGCTTTCCGTTTATAAGTATGTCAATCTTCACGAGATCTGTCGGACGGTAATCGATCACTTCGTAGTCAAAGCTTGCATATCCGCGGCTGTATGATTTTAGCTTGTCATAGAAATCAAAAAGCACTTCCGAAAGCGGCATTTCATACGTAAGCTCAACGCGCTTTTCGTCAAGATAGTTCATGTTTTTCTGGATGCCGCGCTTCATTCTGCACAGTTCCATGATCGAGCCGAGATATTCGGACGGAGTTATTATGCTTGCCCTGATGTACGGTTCCATGGAAGATTCGATCTTTCCTTCCGGGAAATCGGCCGGGTTGTCAACGGAAATTTCATCGTGGCCGGCAGGCTTTACTTTGTATGCAACGGAGGGAGCCGTGAAAATAATCACCTGGTCAAAATCCCTTTCAAGACGCTCCTGTATGATTTCAAGATGCAGAAGACCAAGGAAGCCGCAGCGGAATCCGTTTCCGAGCGCAAGGGAATTGTCTTTTTCATAGACAAGGGATGCATCGTTCAGCTTGAGCTTTTCCATGCTTTCCTTAAGCTCTTCATAATCATTCGAATCTATCGGATAGATTGAAGAGAACACGACGGGCTTTACGTCCTTGAATCCCGGCAAAGGTTCAGGCGCAGGTTTTGATGCCAAAGTGACCGTATCACCGACGCGCACATCCGAAACGGTTTTGATTCCGGCAATCACATAGCCTACGTCACCGGCTTCAAGATAATCCGTCTCCTCATACCTGATTTTGAAAACTCCGGTCTGCTCCACTTTGTATTGGACTCCGCTGCTCATGAGGGTTATCATGTCACCGGGCTTTACACGTCCGTCAACGATCCTCAGGTGGACTATGACTCCGCGGTATTCATCATAATGGCAGTCAAAGATCAGGGCTTTCAACGGAGCTTCTGCATCGCCTTCAGGAGCCGGGAATTTTGTGACTATCGCTTCCATAAGCTCATCGATTCCCTGACCGGTCTTTGCAGAAACAAGCATTGCCTCGGATGAATCAAGCCCAAGGTCATGGTCAATCTGGTGCTTTACGCTTTCAACGTCCGCGCTTGCCAAATCTATTTTGTTCACGACCGGAACTATCGTAAGATCCTGTTCAAGAGCCATGTACATGTTGCTGACTGTCTGGCTTTCAACACCCTGCGTAGCGTCAATCAAAAGAAGCGCACCCTCACATGAAGCTATGGCACGGCTCACTTCATAGCTGAAATCAACATGACCGGGAGTATCGACGAAATTAAGCTCGTAGTCATGTCCGTCCTTCGCATGATATGGAATGGTGACGGCCTGGCTTTTTATCGTGATTCCCCTCTCGCGCTCTATGTCCATGTTGTCCAGAATCTGATTCATCATCTGACGCTCTTCGATTATGTTCGCCTTTTGAATCAGACGGTCGGCCAAAGTCGATTTTCCGTGATCGATGTGTGCCGTTATACAAAAATTCCTCTTATATTTCAATTCAACCATTTTTATCCTCTTTTATTTTTTTCAAAAATATTGTGAACCGTCCAAAGGTGCGGCAAGCGACATTCCGTAATCCAAAAATCCGTTCTTTTTTTTGTTCGCATAAAGCAGTACGGACAGGGCAGATTTGTCTTCGCTAAGCTCACATGAAATTATCCTCACCGGATCTCCTTCACTGAACCCTGCTGAATCGGCTGCTGAATTCTTCAGCACTTTTTTTATCGAATAGAGCCTTTTGTCAGAAACGGAGCTTCTCACAAGTTCCATTCCCGCAACAGGATAAAGAGCGGAAGAAATCAGGTCGTTCATATAAAAAGCATATCCCGGATTGTCGGGTCTCTGCGAAAGATATACCGGATAGGTTTTTGAAACTGATTTTCCTGATTCATCTTCTTCCGTTACTGTCACCCTGATTATGCTGTCACCCTGTTTTCCAAGAAGATAAAGATGAAGATCATCCAATGAAGATACAGCCTTTCCGTCAAGAGCGGTTATACTTTCACCTGCCTTGATTCCTGAAAAACCAAGTTTTCCTCCGGGCATCACATAAAGCACTTCAACGCCGCAGTTTCTTGCACCGGCACCAGCAGTACGCTTTGTTTTTCCGAACGCTTCCATCCAGCCGTGGATTTTTTTTCCTCCGGCAAACATGACCGAAAGCTCCGCCTTTAGATATTCCACCGGTATGGCAAAATTCAATCCCTGGTAATTCTGCACTCCGGCAAAAACTACCGCGCACACCCTTCCCTGGGCATCAATCATCGGGCCGCCTGAATTTCCCGGGCTGACGGCAGCATCAATCTGAAAAACTTTTCCGAGCGGAAGAAGATCCCTGTCGGTGGCAGATACGATTCCGCTTGTAAGTGTCCTGTCCAATCCGAGCGGTGAACCGATTACGAAAATCCTGTCGCCTATATCAAGAGAAGAACTGGAGCCAAGCTCAAAAACATAAGGAGCGTCCACTTCCGTCTTTAGGAGCGCAAGGTCAAGCGTCTTGTCATAGCCGACAACGCGTGCAGGAATCTTTGTGTCAGCATCCCCGGCAAGCGTTATCATGAGCTTCGCATATCCGTTGTAAGCAGGATCGACGCATGAAGATATGACATGGTAGTTGGTTACGATGTGACCGTTTTTTGAGATGAAAAATCCGCTTCCCAAAACGGTGTCCTTATAGCCCACTCCCGACTCGACTTTTATGCCCCTGTCAACATAAATTGTGACGGTTCCGTTTATCATGGTGGAAACCTTTTCATTCCCGGAAGATTTTTCCATGGAAGGAACGGAAGAATTGACAAGCGTTTCAAGTGTCCGTGCATTTTTCAGCTCAGCAATCTTTTTGCTTTCCACGGCAGAAAGCGAGTCATAGATTCTTTTTGCGTCTATGTATTTTTTTTCTTCCAAAAACGAATCATATAGAGAAGCCGCTTTTTCTTCGCATTTTTCAAAAATTTCAGAAACCCCGGCTCCCCCCGGAGCATTCCTTACAAGCACCGAAGACCGCCATAAAGCTTCGACCGGTTTTTTTTCCAGAAGACGCTCAACGGCTTTTATTTCATCCTTTACGACATCTTCCTCACCGTAATTTATTGCGGCTTGAATCCTTTCGTTTTCATCCGTAGTGGTGCACGAAAAAAATGAAAAAACAAAAAATGCGCACGCAAATACGGACAAAATATTTTTAAAATCTTTCCTGCATCCCAGATTCAAAATCCTCATCAAAAAAATCCTTCCGGTCAGTCTTCGATGATCATGCCGAAGTTCTGCTCACCGATCCTTACTGCAAGAACACGGTGCGCCTTGTCACTGACCATGACGCTTCCTCCATTTTTTGCGTTTGCGTTCAGAGCCTGGAGAGCAAGCCTTGTAAGTGAAAGGGAACCTTTTTCTCCGATCCAGTAGAATCTGTATGTATCGTCTTCGCTGATCGTGAATTTTTCAATGGCCGTATATACTGAAACAGGAACGCCGTTTTCAAATGCAACGTGGACGAGATTGCTGTCGTTGTCAAAGAACATGGTCTCTTCCTGAACAGGAGCATTTGAAGAACCCTTTGGCGCAGATTTTCTGACATAGCGTATATCCCAGCTGCCGTCGGAATCAGTGTCCCATGACGTGATTTTTCCTCCGCGCGGAAGATATTCCTCCGTAAAGTCAGGTATTGCGTCCTTGTTGTGCGTGTCCACCTGAATCATGCGCAGATAGTACGGTGCAGCGTTTGACGGCACTCCGAAAAGATTCTGCATGATGATTCTTTCGTCTTCAAGGCCGTGGACTTCCATCTCGCCGTTTTTATCAATGCCGTAGAATTCAGTAGTCTCGAAGATTCCGTCACCGTCGCAGTCAACCGAGCGCAGGACTGGATTTCCGTTTTCAAACTGAGCCATGGCATATTGGACGTTGCCCTGTGCATATATAGCACTCTGAACCTTACCGGAAAGGACTGAGAACGTAACCGTCGCATTTTCCCTTTCGCCTGATTTTACGGTCACTGATGAAGACGCATTCATGAGTGCAGAAGCCGGGATTCCTTTTTCAGAATCTACGTCATCGTTCAGGATGGGGAAATAGAAAGAGATTCCTGCAGCCTTCCTTATGTCGAAATCTACCGTCATGTTGAACGGAGACCAGTTCAGCCCGCCTGCAACAAGCCTGTAGCTTTCTGTGACCTGACCTTTTGCATCATGTATTGAAACCGTGCGGACAGCCGGGAATTTTCCCCATGTGAAATCCATGCCCTGTGAATATACGGCACCCGAAACAGGATTTCCGAAATCACAGTTTGCGCTCCACTCATAGGATCCGTCCTGATTTTTATCATAGTATATAGTCTGCGGACGGCCCCTCTGGTACTGGACGTAAAGATTAACGAGCTTGTCACCGTCAGTGTCCTTAGTTATGGAACCGTTGTATGCGTTCAGATATGATGCGGCGCTTTTTTTGACACCATCTTCAGTCAGAGCGGAAAGGAAAGCAATAAGATCCTCATAGGAAATCACGCTGTCGGCAAAATCCATTATATAATCAAGTGCCTGGGTTTCCGTCATGAGCTTGTTCTGGAGAGAAACCAATGCAAAACGAGGATGCTTTAGTCCCCTTGCCTTGAATGACTTTATCATTACGGTGCGTGTCTTGGCATCAGCAAACGGAATGGCCAGCACTTCAAGCTCCGTCAATGCAGATGCAGAGCTTCCGTCAAAATATCCGCCGGAGTATTCCAGTATCTGATTTATGAAAAGGCGTGCAATGCGTGATACTTCGTTGTTCGCCACCTGAGGATTTTCATAAGTGAAAAAAAGCAGGGGAAAGCGGATGTCGTTCGGATAAAGTTTCCTTGCGGCATCGATTTTAGTCCTGGCAAGATCCGGCTCCCCAAGCCTGTAGTATGATTTTGCGCGTATGTATTCAGCGTCTGAAGAATAGACGTAAGGACCGTTGACGAATGCAGGATTGTTGAAATCACGCCCGTTTCCGTCAAGCACTGCGGCTACATCTGCATAGCGTCCGGTATCGCAAAGTATGTCGGCATAAAGGATCCTTGCAGCATCCCTGTTGTAGTCAAGCCAAGTCTGCTCGTTTATGGCACGTTCCACATAGGAACCGACCACGGACTTTGTTTTTCCGAGGTTGTTTTCGGCAACGGCAAGCATGTACCACAAATCTGAAACCGTATCGTCATAAGTAAGCCCCATGGAAATCTGCGTGACCACGGATGACCAGTCATTTTTCGCCGCACAGTTTTTTGCAAGGCTCAGGCATCTCAGAGCAGTACGTCTGTTTGCCATGCGTGCAGAATCATCAAGCGGATCATCATAATATCCCTGGGCAAGACAAACCTGGGAAATAAGTGCAAAAACAGCCAAAACAGAGAAAATTTTTCTTTTCATGCAACTATCCTTCATAGTTTAATTTTCGATTGTTTTCCGAAAAACCAACACCTAAAGTTTGACAATCCAGTTCCTGTATCCAGAAGGAGAACCAAGGACTGCAACCAGAGCCTGATTTTCCCCGGCAAGTTCCTGAATCACCGGTATGTCATCCTTTTCGCTTCCGCGGCATTTCCATCCTTCAAGAATCTTTGAAACAGACTTAAATCCTTTTGATGCGGTTTCTATCTCATCATCAGGCTGCCTGCTCCTGAATACAAACGGAAAACAAAGATTGCCGATTAAAATTACAGATTCATCCCCGCCGTCTTTTGAAATTCCAAGGGAAATCCCATGACTGGAACCGGAGACGCGCACGTTCCACCCGGAAATCCTGTAAAATCCCGGCTCTTCTATGGTAGCAAAAAAACAAGATTCTGTCGCCTGCTTTACATATTTTCCAAAGCAAATCCTTCCGTTCTTTTTGACTGCCCTGATTCCGGCCGCACATTCATTCCATCCGTCTTCGGTCAAAGAAGAAACCGAGCAAACCGACTCAACGAAACGGTACGGCACCCTGGATTTTATGCCCGACAAACCGGCTGCCCTGTAGACTATCCTTCGCCTCAACGATGCATCCAAAACGGAAAAAGACTCCGCAGAAAAAGAACATGAACCGCAATCAGATTTGAAATCTATGGTTTTAAGGGAAGATTCAGAAATCTTTTCGATCAGGCTTGAATCCGCGCGCATTTTTTCACTGAGCGTAAAAGCAGATTCCTGCCATGAAGGAAACTCACCGTCCAAAAAAGGAATTATCTTGTGACGGATCTTGTTCCTGAGCATGGCAATGTCGGAATTGGTGCTGTCAGTGCGGTAAGGAATTCCAAGCGAAGAAAGGTATGCCTCTATAACGCTCCTCGGCACGGTCAAAAGAGGACGGAGATAAAAATCCCTCTTCGGCGGAATACCGGAAAGGCTCTGGCAATCCCCTCCGGACAAAAAACGCATGAGAACCGTTTCGACCTGATCGTTTTTGTTGTGGGCGAGGCATATATAGTCAACTCCGTTGCGCAACCTGAAACCAGCGAAAGCCTCATACCGGAGCCTTCTCGCCGCATCTTCAACGCCGCATCCTAATTCACGGGAAAGCTCTTCCACCCTGCCCCTGGGAATGTCTATCCTCTCGCATAAAACACCGATGGAAGCACAGTATTCCTCTACAAAAACAGCGTCACCTTCAGTTTCTTCACGCGGACGGATATTGTGGTTGACCGTTATGACCTTGAGCGTAATATTTTCTGGCAGAATCCTTGAAAGCGACGTGAGCAGGGCAATCGAATCCGCACCGCCCGAAACCGCAGCACCAATGCAAAAAGACCCGGAAAAATCAATTCCGAAATCCACAAACTGATTGCGGACCGCATTTTCCAAGCTTTCCCTGACATCATGAGCCGGTTCACAAACCTGATCTTTCCGGCAACCGTCTTTTGCTTCCATAAATGATCCCCGTCAAAAAAAACAGCCCCGGAAAACCGGAGCCGCATTATAAGCTTGCGTTTCTATCAGCGCTTTGGAGGTGCGATAGTAACGATGAGAGATTCTGGATTTGAAAGAACCGTCACCTTGTCGCTCAGCTGAAGATCCTTGATTGCAAGCTTGCCGCCGATTTCAAGTGAAGCGACGTTTGCAGAAATAGATGCCGGCATGTCAGCAGGAAGAGCCTTGATCTTTACTTCAGGAACGTGCTTTACCATGAAGCCGCCCTTGAGCACACCGGCCGGGTTTCCTTCCAAGCGGATCTTGAGGACTGCAGTAACAGGCTTGTTTCCGCTTACGATGTGGAAGTCAGCATGAAGGTTCTTGTCAGTCTTGATGTCATATTCAGTGTCGGCAATGTATGCCATGTTGTCCTGACCGTCAATCTTGAGATTGATCAATGTAGTCTTTGTAATAGAACGCCAGACCTTAGAAAATTCTGCAGCGCTGATTTCAAGCATTACAGACTCGCCCTTTTCGTTATATGCAACGGCAGGAAGATTTCCAACCGCGCGGATTCTCTTTGCGGCAGTCTTGCCTGACACACTTCTTGTCTTTGCATTAATCACAAATTGTTCCATAACTTTTAAGCTCCTTTGCTTACGGATGCGCCTGAAAAACCCGCATCCTATAATATTGAAAACTGGGACGGCTGGATTCGAACCAGCGGAATGACGGCACCAAAAGCCGTTGTCTTACCACTTGACGACGCCCCAAAATATAAAGACTGAGGCCGAAAAATCAGCGCCCGGTCTTACAAAGTCCCGTCTTATTCGGCAGAACTGCTGTTGCCTTTCTCGAACTTGCCAGAGTTGTAATCAGATATGATCCTGCTCTGAAGCTCATTACGGAATTCTGGATTTATAGGATGAGCAACATCCACATAAACGCCTTCGCTGTTGCGTCTGCTCGGCATGGCAACAAAAAGACCTGACTTACCTTCGATAATCTTGATATTGTGAATCACAAAACAATTGTCGAACGTAACAGTCACGTAAGCCTTAAGCTTTTCGTCGCCTTCAACCTTGCGAATCTTCAACTCCGTGATTTCCATAACACCCTCCAAATAAATCCGTGTTTTTAAACAAGCACAGCCTGGAATGCGGTCTCCATCCGCTTTTTAACGGCCAATGCCTTGTCCCTATCTTCAAATATGCCGAACACCGTAGAACCGGATCCTGACATATCGGTAAAATCAGCCCCGTTTTTTTTGAGGCAGTCCAAAGCATATCCGATTTTCGGAAACTTCGCTGCCACCGGAACCGTAAAATCATTTCTAAAGCACCAGTCTTTAACCGGCCTGTAAAAAATCTGCTCAAGGTCACCGGCATCGTAAAAATCCTGCCGCCGCTCATCGACCAGACTGTATGCATAGGGAGTGGGAACAACTTCGCCCGGAAAAACCAAGAGAACGGAAAAATCATCCCTCGGCCTTACAGGAAAAATGCGCTCGCCCCTTCCTTCAACCAATGCCGCAAAACGACCTGAAGCCCCGGAAGCCAAAGCATGAGTGAAAAAAAACACGTCGCTCCCGACCTTACCGGAAATCTCGTCCAGATCTGATTCACCAAGATGCGTGCCTGACAATGCGTCAATGGATTTTATAAAAGAAGAGGAATCGCTGGATCCGCCCCCCAATCCACCGCCGGCAGGGATCTTTTTCTCCACTGTAACATGGACTCCCCGGTCATTTCCGGTCAGCACGCAGAAAGCTTTGTATGCCTTGGTAAAAGTATTGTCATCAGGCAGGACAATTTTTTTCTCCCCGATGCACTCAACGGTACAGCAGCCGTTCTTTGCGGAATCATCATAAAGGGAAACCGTAACCCGGTCACACAAAGAAACCGTAGTAAAAATGCTGCTTATATCGTGATAGCCGTCCTTTCTCTTCGGGAAAACCCTAAGCCCAAGGTTTATTTTTGCGGGCGCAAGAACAGTCATACTTTCACGCATACGCCGGATACTATATCAAAAAGATCCGCGAATGTCAAACGGAATGTACCGGACCACCAAGGAAATCAATTTTTAAATCTATACCTATTATTTGCAGAAAAAAGGGAGCGGTCACACGGATTTGGAAAAATCTAACGATTTTTCCGAGTAAAAAAAGTTCTATACATTCTAAGTAGGAATAAAAAATTTTTTTTAGGTTGTTTAAAGAAATTGCGTTAGCAATTTCAAAATCCGTGTGATCCGTCTTAATACAGTAAAAGTTGATTTCCGTGATTATTACGTCAAGCGACTTGACAAATAAAAATCCCGAAAGATTAGATTCTTCCGGGATTCAGGCGATTTTGTTTAAAACACTGATTTTTGTTTAGTCAATGTTCGCAAGCAATCTTGTCTTCGCAAGAAAAGTACCAAGAAATGTGATCAAAGAGCCGAGAAGTGCAAAAACACCGCCAATTATTGCTTCTTTCATTTTTTACCAGCTGTATCCCTGAGCCT
>JAFOTA010000191.1 GCA_017421145.1 Treponema sp. | reverse complement strand
GGCGCTTACTTTTTGACGCTTGAAAGAGGAATCTCCACGGAATAATTAAGCGGTATGTTTTTTGCATAGTTTGTATCCGGGAATGAAAGTCCTGATTTAAGCGAGAACGTCGGATTTTCGCCGCTCTTGTTCAAAAGCTGGATTATGAATGCACCCGCCTGGATTGTGTTCAAGCTTGCCTTCATCGGTACGGTTGATTTTTTTGATGAAACCGTCGTGTTTTGGGAGACTGGACCAACGTCGGCTATGCTTCCTGTCTTTGTGTTGATTGCGCACTCGTTGATTTTGAAATTCCAGTCAGCCGCTCCCTCGTTTCCTACGTTCAGGTCAAACGTAAAATCAATGTCCATCGCGATTCCATCAAGAATGTCCGCAGTGAGTTTTTCTCCTGAAAGAAGTTTTGTCGCAACCTGCGCCGCCTTTATTATTCCGAGTCCGCCTTTTGTGAGCTGATCCGTAAGTTCTGTGATTGACGGCATTTTTACCTTGAAATTGCTGACCGAAAGAGTAGGCTTGAAAACAGGAACGTCGAAGCTTGTTGAAAGCGGAATCTCCAGTGAAGTCGTTCCGAGTGCCGAAAGTGCCGGAATCCTGCTTGTGTCCAAAGTAATCTTTCCGTCTATGTCAAACGGAAGGGTTTTTGATGAAGCATAATTTTTTGCGAATTCAAGGATTGAAGTGTAGGGCACTTTGAAGGACATCGTGTTTGATGAAGTGGCCTGCGCGTTGATTGTCAGTCCGTTCGTTGATTTCATGGAAGTGACTTTTGATTTGTTGCAGTCAATGTCCATGGAAATGTCTTTGAGCGAAATCGAAACTCCGTATGGATTTTTGACCGCATAGTTGCAGTTGAAGGAAATGCCCTCCAAATCCAATCCGCTTATGGAAACGGACTTTATTTCTGCGCTCGGCATCTGGACAAGGCCTTCCAATGATTCGCAGGAGAATGACAGCAATGCCAGTATTCCTGCAAAGACAGCGGCAAAAACAGATGATTTTTTCATTTTGTAGCTCCTGATTAGCTTGCACTGTAACGTGCTTTGATGAGGATAAAATCCTGCTCCATATAGAATACTTCCGTTTCTTGAAAATTTCCAGAATTTTTTTTGATGGGGGCACAAAAAAAACGGACCGGTATGATTACCACCAGCCCGTTAAAACAGGAGGAAGGCGTTTTTGTTATCAATTTATGGCAGTTACCATTGGATGCTGTAGGTCTGGTCTGCCGTCATCGTCAAAAAATCAAGCAGCGGAATGCTGAACGTTGCTTTTGAAACGCTTGCCTTGCCGGATTTTGGAACAGCGGCATTTTTTATGCTTTTGCCCTTCGGCGGCGCCATGGATATGTCGATCGTTGCCTGGGAAAGTTCTTTTGCAATCTCTTCACCATATATTGAAGCAATCAGCATTCTATAGTCTTCTTTTGACATCGTTTCGCCCGTGAAAACCGGAGCCATGAACAAATCAAGGTAGTTTTTCGTGGATTGCGGAAGTCCGCCTGCGAATGTCTTCAGATTTTTTGGTGAAAGCTTCAGTGCCATGACGTTTGAACCGCATGATACGAAATCTGTCGCGCGCAATGTTCCTGTGGCATGGGTCTGCTTGCTTGCGGCCGGCAATGTTCCTGATGTTTCAAGGGAATTTTCGGTCGGGTTTGAGGCCTTTACGTTCGAAAAATCAGAATCTTTCATGGCTTCTTTTATTACGTCGGCAGAAAAGAATCCTGATGATTTTTGCTTGGGGCTTCCCATGGTTGCAGAAATCGATTTTATCGTGTCGGAAAGTGCCTTGCCGAAACTTGCGCTGAATTCAACGTCAGTTCCGCCGTCTGCTTTTGCCGTCAGGCTGATTTTGCTTGAGCAGCTTGCAAATCCCAGGATTGCGGTCAAAAATATGAATGTGCAAATGTATCTTGTCGTGTGTTTCATGCTTGATAAACAACCCCGGTTTGATTTTCGTTACTATTTTTTTTACAGCTCTTCGGAGTGTGACGTTTGCCCGGCGTTTTCTTCGGTTTCCGAAAGATTTTCAGACTCCTGGCTTTCCGTTTCCTGAGTGTCTTCGGAATCTTCAGGCAGGGCTGCAACGAGTGGTTCCGGAGCTGGTTCGGCCGTCATGTCATTTTCCGTGGCAGGTGCTTCAATCGTTTCTTCTTCTATTGGTGTAGGCGGAAGAAATCTTGCGTATCCGTAAAAATGCTTTTCCCAGTAGCTGTCGTTTATGGAGCTTACGATCACTCCCGTGTATTTTCCGTCGCTTGCTGAATGGAGGAAAATCCTTTCGCCGTCAAGCCTGCCTTCTCCGTGATAAAGCCCCAGGTAGATTCCGACATGGGTTATATTGTATGTGTCGCCGCTTTTTACCGCAAAGAAAATCAAGTCGCCCGGTTCCCTTTCTTCCGGTGATATATGCTCAAGGCTTTTGTACATCATGGCAGCTGAACCTGAAATTTTCTTTTCAAGTGCTTTTTCTGCCACATATCCCACGAATCCGCTGCAGTCCAATCCTGTCTCAGGCCTTTTTCCTCCCCAGACATAGGGAGTGCCCTGCAACGTAAGCCCGTAGTCAATCAGTTTCTGTCTTTCTTCCGAAACATGCGTCTCAGCAAATATAGAAGAAATCAGAATCAAAAAAAACAGTTCGACAAAAAATGCTTTGCGGAAATTCTTCATGGCGGCCTCTCTTTGGAATGTGGATTTTTTTTAGTATCGGCAGATTTTAAAAAATTCCCCAAAATATCTTTTGACGGCAAAGGTTACATGAAAAATCGTAAAAAAATTTGAAAAAATTCGGAAAAATAGGTGAATTTTCGGAAAATTTAAAAAAAATAGCAAAAAAAGTGAAAAAATCACTGTCAAATTCACTAAAAAGCAATCAAAACGCTTGACTTGTTCGGAAAGTGTGTTATTATTCTGATTAAGTGTTTGACCATTTTTGGCGGACATTCTTAATTAGAAAAAATCATACAGGCCAAAAACAGGAGGTAATTTGTATGAAAAAAATGTTGGTAACAGGACTTGCTGCTGTCGTTGCAGCATCTTGCTTGTTCGTTGGTTGTCAGAAGAAAGATGGTGGTACAGCAGCTGCAAATAAGGGTGGCGACGCTGCACCAGCTGCAGAAGGAAAGGTTCTGAACATTTATGTATGGAACGAAGAATTCCAGACACGTGTTAAGAAGTACTATCCAGGATACAACGAAGCTAATGACACAATTGGCGACGTAAAGGTAAACTGGGTTATTACTCCTAACCAGGGCAATGCATATCAGGACAAGCTTGATGAAGTTCTTGCACAGCAGGCTTCAGCAAAGGCAGATGACAAGGTTGATATCTTCCTCGTAGAATCTGACTATGCTCTCAAGTACACAGATACACCTTATGCTCTCGATGTTAAGGCTGACCTCGGATTCACAGATGCAGACCTCTCAAAGCAGTATCAGTATACAAAGGATATCATGACTGCTGGTGGAAAGCTCAAGGGTCTTACATGGCAGGCATGTCCGGCTGGTGTAATCTACCGCCGCTCAATCGCAAAGGACCTCTTCGGAACTGACGATCCAGCAACAGTACAGACAAAGATTTCTAACTGGGCTGACTTCGACAAGGTTGCTGCTGATGCAAAGGCAAAGGGATACTTCATGGTTTCTGGATACGATGATGACTATCGCGTATTCTCTGACAACGTAAAGTCTCCTTGGGTTGTTAACGGAAAGATCAACGTTGACCAGTCAATCCGCGAATGGGTTGCTCAGCAGAAGGTTTACACAGACAAGGGATATAACAACAAGGCTGCCCTCTGGTCTCAGGAACAGTGGGACGGAGCAAAGAAGGACGGAAAGGTATTCTGCTACTTCGGACCGGCTTGGTTCATCGACTTCTCTCTCGCTCCACAGGTTGGAGATGCAACAACTGGATCATACGGCGACTGGGCATTCTGCAAAGGACCACAGGGCTACTCATGGGGTGGAACTTGGATCTGTGCAGCTGCAGGAACAGACAACAAGACTCTCGTAAAGGACATCCTTGCTAAGTTGACAACT
>JAFOTA010000190.1 GCA_017421145.1 Treponema sp. | reverse complement strand
GGAAGATTCACGGGAATTGATTCTATGGAAAGAACAAGCCCGTCATCATCAAGCGGAACGAAGACTGCATCAACAGGTTCAACACCGTCATCAAGCGGAAACGGAACGACAACAACATCACCAAGCGGAACGAAGACTGCATCAACAGGTACGTCACCGTCATCAAGCGGAAGTGGTACTACAACTGCATCACCAAGCGGAACAAAGACCGTATCAACAGGTTCAACAACGACATCACCAAGCGGAACAAAGACTGCATCAACAGGTTCAACACCGTCATCAAGCGGAACGTCTCAGGCATCAAGCTTGAATCCTTCTGCAAGGAGCAATTCTGACATCGGCGGAAGAGGATCGCTTTCGGGGCTTTTGTCTACGGCATCTACAGCCGGTCAGTCAAATGCCGCCGTTGGAAATGACGGAACGAAAACATCTCCCGAAGTCCTGCTCAAAAAATACGGAACAAGGGCAATCACGAGAAAAGAGGCTCTTGAAGTCGGAAACAACTTTATCGACGACGGAAAATATGATGAATGCATAAACCTCATGAACGAGCTTCTTACGCTCAACCCGAAAGACAGCGAGGCAAAGAAGCTTTTGGACGAAGCAAGGACGCTCAAGCAGAAAAACGGAGGAAACGGTGGTGCAAGGACTACCGACCAGAATCTTGCGCTTGCCGAAAAATGGATTAATGGCGGAAACTATGATGATGCCATAACCCTGCTCAACAGCATATTGAGCAAGGATCCTGACAACGAGCGTGCAAAGGCTCTCCTTGAAAAAGCCCAGGAGCTTAAGAACAATAAGAATCCTGAAAAAGACGCATTGAAGCGTGCGGAAAAACTCTCGGAAGCCATGAGGCTGATCAACGAAGGAAAGTATGATGAAGCGCAGGCCATATTGAACCAGCTGCTTTCAGACAATCCTAACGACACCCAGGCACGCAATCTTTTGGAACAGGCGGAAAAGAAAAAGGAACGCCAGAATGCCGAAAACAACGACAAGCTCGCAAAGGCAAAGGATGCCCTTAAAGATTCTGATTACAAGACAGCGATCGACCTGCTGAACGAGATTCTGAAAAACGACCCGGACAACGAGGAGGCAAAGAAGCTTCTCGCCCAGGCAAAGGCACTTGAAGCCCAGAATCAGAAAGACAAGCAGGCGGCAATGGACAAGGCAAAGAAGGATCTTGCCGAAGGAAACCCGGAAGATGCCATAAAGACCCTTGAAAAATATCTTGCCGAGCATCCTGATGACAAAGAAGCTCAGAAACTCCTGGACGAAGCAAAAAAAGCCCAGGCTCAGAAGGACAAGGAACGTGCTGACAAAATTGCCGAAGCAAAGCGTCTCATGGAAAAGGGTGAATATGACAAGGCCGCGGAAATTCTGAAAGCCCTTTCAAAGGACAATCCGGATGACAAGGAGATTTCAGATCTGCTCAAAAAAGCAAATGAAGCTTCTGCAGCGGAAATCAAGGACACTAAAGAAAAGCTCTCACAGGCAAAGAAAGACATTGACGGCGGAGATTATGAAAAGGCCATAGCTGCCCTGAACCAGATTCTCAAGGACGATCCGAACAATGCCGAAGCAAAAAAGCTCCTCAAAGAAGCCGAGGAAAAGAAAAATGCGGCAAAGGTCGATCAGGCTAAAAAGGACATAAATTCAGGAAACTATGACAAGGCCATAAGTGCGCTTGAAGCTCTCCTGAAGGAAGATCCGGACAACGCAGAGGCAAAGAAGCTCCTTGAAGAGGCAAAGGCAAAGAAAGCCGCGGCCGAAAAAGAAGCAGCCGCAAAGGCAAAGGTCGACCAGGCTAAAAAGGACATAAACTCAGGAAACTATGACAAGGCCATAAGTGCGCTTGAAGCTCTCCTGAAGGAAGATCCGGACAACGCAGAGGCAAAGAAGCTCCTTGAAGAAGCCAAGGCAAAGAAAGCTGCCGCAGAGGAAGAAAAAGCAAAGGCCAAGGACAGGACGGACAACCTTGCAAAAGCACGTTCCCTCATAAACAACGGTGACTACGATGAGGCTATAAAGATTCTGAATGATCTTTTGAAGGACAATCCTAACGACACCCAGGCAAAGAATCTTCTGACCCAGGCTCAGACAAAGAAAGCCGCCGCAGAACGTGACAGGGCCAACAAGCTTGCAAAGGCACGCACGGACATAGACAACGGAAATTATGATTCTGCGATCAGCTCGATGAACGGACTCCTAAAGACGAATCCAGATGATGCAGATGCCAAAAAACTCTTGGACGAAGCGACAGCAAAGAAAAACGCAGCCGCAAAAGACAGAAGCGACAAGCTTGCCCAGGCTCAGAAACTCATCGATGCAGGTGACTATGAAGGTGCCGCGAAAATATTGAACGGACTTGTGGGTTCAAACGGAAACGACGCACAGGCAAAGGCTCTCCTTGACAAAGCGAACAAAGAGAAAGCCGCAGCTGAACAGGCCGCCGCTGAAAAAGCCAAGCAGACCGACTTGAATGCAGTAAAGCAGAAGGTTGAGGATGAAATCTCACAGGGAAAAGCCGCCATTGCAAAAGGAAACGCAAACGACGCGCTCTCTCATTTTGCAGCGGCAAAAGATCTCCTTAGCTCAACCGATGACCCGTATGCGGCAGAAAAGCTCGGCGAAATGGCAAAGGCCCTGTATGATGCAGCACAGAATGCCGCCGATGCTACTACAAGGACTGCGCTCAACAATGCAGCCGCACAATATGCCGCAGAAGCCGTTGCAAAGAATCCGAACAACGCTCCGGGACATTATGTGGTGGGTATGCAGGCACTTGCAGCCAAAAACTATGCAAAGGCAGAACAGGAACTCACTCTTGCGACGAAGCAGGATCCGACCAACGGAATATACTGGTATCAGCTGGGACGCGTACAGGCAATGCAGCAGAAATACTCTGCGGCCGCAACATCGTTCAAGAATGCCATCAAGTATGAGCCTACGCTTGCCTCCGCTTATTACAACCTTGGTTATGTCCAGGAAAAGAGCGGAAATCCGAGCGCGGCACTTGAATCATACAAGAACGCATACAAAGTGGACACAAAGTATGAAAAGGCGTACATAGCCGCTGCACGTATCATGGCGAACTCAGGCGACTACAATGGTGCCGTCACGGCATTTGCAAGCGCAATCAAAGTGAACCCGTCCAACGCACAGACATATCAGGAGCAGGGATCGGCCTATGCAAACATGGGAGATTACAAGTCCGCTGAAAACTGCTTCCGCCGTGCATTGGCATACATGGATCCTTCAAAGCCTGATGCCGCTACATATTACAACCTTTCTTCCGTATTGCTTGAGCTTGAAAAGTATTCGGAAGGAGTCAACTATGCTGCGCTGGCATACAACAACAAAGCCGGAACTTCATCTACGCTCCAAGTAAACATAATCTACAACTACGGACTTTTGAGCGAAAAGACAGGTGAAAAGAACCGTGCCATATCGCTTTACAACGAAGCCCTTGCACTTGATCCGAACCACGTCAAGTCAAAGATCAACCTCGGTGCCCTGTACATCGAAAAGGGTGACGCTGATTCAGCTCTCAAATTCCTGAATGAAGCGTATGCCAAGACTCCTGACAATTTTGAGGTGAACAACAACCTTGGAAACGCATACAAGGAAAAAGGCGAGTATTCTAAGGCCGTAATCTATTATCAGAGTGCGCTCAAGATAAACCCGACGGACAACACGGTACGCGAAAACCTTGCAAAAGCCTATGCTTCTTCCGGTCAGTTCTCCAATGCAAAGATGACTTATGAAGATGTCATTGCCGCGGATCCTGAAAACTGGGGAGCATATCTTGAATGTGCAAAAACCGACATGTCTTTGGGCGATACAAAGGATGCCATTGAAAAGCTCGAATATCTCCAGCAGCACAATCCGTCATATGCACGCACGGAGGTTTCAACCCTGCTTTATTCATTGAAGTAAGCTCTGGCAGTTCAACCGGTGTTTTACAGGCTGGTCAATCTGATTTTGAAAGGTTGGCCGGCCTTTTTTTTATGTGCATTTTTGCGCCCCTTGTGCTATAATATAGATTATGTTAACCGCAATCGTAAAATTCATACGTGCCTTAAGTTCAAACGCCTCTCCTGCATCAATTGCGCATGCCTTTGCATGGGGAGTGATTTTTGGACTCATGCCGAAAAACAACGCTCTTTGGTACATACTTTTCGTACTGATTTTTTTTCTCAGGATACAGAGGGGAGTCCTTTCTCTCACGACGCTGATCGTTTCTTTTTTTGCACCCTTCGCAGATCCTCTTTTGGACATGATAGGCTGCTGGATACTCAGGGCAGATTTCATGCAGGCTCCTATGATTAAGATAATGAACGTTCCTTTCGTGGCGTTTACCAGGCTTGACAACTCCATCGTCATGGGGTCGCTCGGATTGGGGCTTGCCGCATACATCCCGCTTTTTTTTATTTCCCTTTTGTGCACAAGAATATGGAGACGGCATCTCGCTTCGAAGTTCAAGAATTTAAGGATTGTCAAAGCGATAGGAAGAATCCCTTTGATAAAGAAAGTTACGGCAATTGCCCAGGACGTGATGTGATATGAGTGATTTGGAATTGGAAAATACGGCGGAAGAAAAAAAACTCGACCAGATTCCTGAACGTGAATTTCCAGATGGTCAAACTGATCAGACGGAGATTGCAGAATCAGAAAATGCTGGAAGTGAAACAATCGGTGTTGCTGAACAGACTGAAATTGCAGAATCAGAAAATGCTGGAAGTGAAACAATCAGTGTTGCTGATCAGACGGAGATTGCAGAATCAGAAATTGCAGAAAGTGAAGCAAGCGGTGTTTCTGAACAGACAGAAATTGCGGAATCAGAAGAAACTGT
>JAFOTA010000189.1 GCA_017421145.1 Treponema sp. | reverse complement strand
GCAAGATCGTCCCACTGGCCTTTTTCAAGCTCCTGCTCCACTACATCGGGATGAAGCTTTCTCCATTCGTGTCCCTGGGCAACCACATCTGCATACTGGAAGACTTCTATACCGAAATCTTTTGCACGCTTGACTTCAGCTTCATCTGCCTTTTCAAAAAGAATGACTTTTTTTACGAGAGGAATCTTGTCGTGTATGTTAAGTAACTTTTTCAGCTGTGAATTGTTCTCACCGATTACGATCTCACACTCGGCGAACGAAAGTATATATGAAAGCTCCCCTTCAGTAGCATCACAGCCGCGGGGGGTATCAACGCAGCCGATTGCAAGAAGCCCCATGTCGGCCTGTTCCCACTCTTTGCGGTTGTCGCTGATAAGACCGATTCTTTCGCCCCTGGTTGCACCGAAAGACAAAAGACCTCCGCCAAAATCCAGGGCAATCTGATACATGTCGTGGAAATTGGTCTCCTCAAAATCACCGGAGGCATTACGTGAATACTGCGCAATCAATTCAGGATATTTTTCTGCTATTTTCCTGAGATTTTTCGGAAGCGTGATTTCAAATTTTTGTTTCGCAATCTGAAAGGACATTTTTTCTCCACCTTTTTATTTTCTTAATGAAATTATAGAAGGGTCAAATAAGAAATTCAATTGAAAAAGCCCGGAAAATCAGCATAAATTTTCAAAAAAGTCGCAATAATCCAATACAAGGTCTTAATAATCCAAGCAGCTGTCAGCAGGAAGAGCGCCTTATTATCTGGGCAGGAAGTACGGAATCAGCTTCGTAAGGGCCTCCCGTCAGCATGTCAATCACTGCGCGTCCGGTTTCAGAAGTTCTTAGATCCATTGTAGTGAGCGGAGGATTCGTGAATTCGGCAGCCTCTGAATTTCCCATTCCCATTACGGCGACAGATTCGGGAACCGCAATGTTTTTTTTGTTGAGAAAAGACAAAAAACCGGCCGCTATTTCATCAGAACCGCAGATTACGGCACTCGGAAGTTTTTCCTGCAAAACAAGGCTCTCCGCAATCTGATATCCGTCTTTTATCGAACGGGCCGGGAGCATCTGCATTCCGTCGACGCTGAGTTTGTTTTTCGTCATCTCATCCCTTATTCCTGAAAGCCTTTGGTCAGCCGGACCTGCATAACCGATCGTCCTGTACCCCCTTGCAAAAAGATAATCAACTGCAAGGCATCCTGAATTGTAGCGGTCAAAAAACACGCACGGAAACAAGGGATTTTTCCATTCCACGCAGACGGTATTTTTAATCCTGCTCCTGATTTTTTCCATTATGATCGCTCCGTTGTCATCGGAAACCTGCTTTGACAAATCAAGAAGAATCAGCCCGCCGATTTCATCCGGATGGATCAGGCTGTTGAACAACACTATGTCGCTCAATTCTTCAAAAAAACGTATATAGCTGATCTTGCAGTTTTTTTCATAGGCCGCACTGTGAATCGATGCGATTATTTTTGACTGCACCGGATTTGAAAAAGCATCCGGTCCAGAAATGATAAGCCCGAAATGATTTGCGACATAATCATCTATACCGCGCTTGAGTTTTTGTGCCGACCTGTTTGCATGGTATCCCAGCTTGTCGATTGCATCTATTATTTTTTTCCTTGTTTCAGGAGCAATGCAACGTGTGTCCCCGCTTATGACATAAGACACCTGGCTTCTAGAAACTCCTGCTTCCCTTGCAACATCCCATTGCGTAACGCGCTTTTTTGATCCGTCCATGGATTTATTCTACATATTTTCAAAAAAAACTGCAATTTTTTTTACGGCGGTGATTTTCTTTGCATATTAATAATACGGAGAAACAAATGAACGAATACTTTTTCAAATTAATCAAAACGCTTACGGCAATTTTTTTGCTCGGTACAATCAGCTGCAGCGGATCATTTTCGCTTGAACCAGAACCCGGGAAGTCACAAAAAGAAGAGCTTTCCATCGTCAACTGGAACGTGCAGACATTTTTCGATTCAATCACGGACGGATGTGAATATGAAGAATTCATTTCAAGCAAAAAATGGGGCGCAAAACCGTATGCCGAACGTCTTTCAAGGCTTGCATCAGCAATAAAATCGATTGATGCCGACGTGCTTGTAATGGAAGAAATCGAAAACGAAAACGTCGTCCATGACATATCGAATTTTCTTGCAGGCGAATGGAACATGAAAAAAATCTACAGGTATGCATGCTTTGCAAAAGATGACGGAGGGTCGATAGGATGCGCGGTCATGTCAAGGTATCCGCTTGAAAACATGAGCGTACATTCAACTGAAGTGCGGAACGGAAAGACCATGCCAAAAATGCGCCCCGTAATCCAAGTGACTGTGTGCAAGGGAAACAAAAAGCTCTGCCTTCTCATAAACCACTGGAAAAGCATGAGCGGCGGAGAACAAGAAACCGAACAATGGAGGCTGCTTCAGGAAACCGTTCTTGCAGGAAGGATGGAAAGCATTGCAAACGGAGGATTAGCGGTACTTGCATGCGGAGATTTCAACCGTGACATAATGAAATTCAAGGAAGGGGAAAAATCCGGCTGCGTGCTTTTGAGAAACAAGGCGCATGAAGACTGCATCTCTGGTGCGGAGGTCATTTCCCCATGGTTTGACGGAAAAAATCTGGTTGAACCGGGAAGCTATTTTTATTCGGACGAGTGGAGCCGCATAGACAATTTCTTTGCATACGGAGACATCGAAATAACTGATTTTCATCCTGTTACGGACGGCCCATGGTGCGACTGCGAAACCCATGTCCCTGAAAAATACCAGATATGGAAAGGCACGGGCTATTCAGACCATCTTCCGATTTTCTGCAGGGTACGTTTTTGAAATCACGTCAGTACATACACAAGCACAAGCCGCAAGGATCATTCAAGTTTCAAAACATATGCACCGGATTTTTCATCCAGAGGAAGCTCCTTTTTTGGAAAATCCACGGAAAGGCTGTCTCCGTAAAAAAGAGATGCACCGGTAACGACAAGAAGAAGCCCTATCTTTGAGCAGGCATAATATCCTGTCCTGTTGCCGGGAAGCCTTATCGGATCGCTGGCTATCCTGAAAACAAGCTTGTCCGGATCATCATCCTGCGCCGCAGATTTTTTCAACGCAAGGAACGAAAGCACCGCACGGTCTTTTGAAAGCTTTGATTTTTCGGAAATCTTTTTGAGGGCAATAGGTGCATCTTCCGTAGAAAAAGCAAAATTGCACCACTTTCCGCCTTTTTTTCCGTCCATGGCACAGGAAGCGCAATGAGTGCACGGAGAAACAGGCACATAATCACGGCGCATAAAAGCTTCGCGGATAAAGCTAAGTATTCTTGCAGAACTCGGGATTCCAGGCTCTATCAAAAGCACCCTTGTTCCGTCAGATTTTTGATCGGTATAAGGGAGTATGCTTTCAGTACATTTTTTCGCAAGATAATCAGGCGGCATGTTCCGGTCTTCCAAGATTTCATTGAACACGTTCGCGCATGAAACGAAAGATGCCTTTTCTTTTATTTCGGTTCCGAAATTTCCCTTGACGCGGATTATTTCCCACATCTGGCCGCCGAGGGAAACCGAAACCGTCATCATCAGGTTTTCGCCTATTGAAAGTGCCTGCGAAGAAATGTCCATGCAGTACCACTTGAGTTTTTTGTTCCTAAGCTCAGGTCTGGAAATATAAAGCGCAAGGGGAACAGTCAAAGGACCGCTCCCGACGTCAAGGCAGACATCATTTTCGTCCAAGTCCAAAAAATCAGCGGGCAAATTTGAAAAAAGCCGTGTGAGCCGGACAAGGTTCCACCACAAAAAATAATGGACATAGGCAGAAAGAGTTGAGGGCTGGTTCATGTATCCGAGCCTTCTTTCTCCGCGCTGGTCGGTAAGATAGTGGCTCAAATCTCGGATCTGGTCATACATCAAAGCCTTTTGCCTTGAGTTCAATGGATGAGTCGAATTGATCGTTTCCTGAAAATTCTCAAGGATTTTTTTTCCGTCAGCAGGAACGGAAGATGAATCAAGGAGCCTGTCCAGGCATTTTACAAAAACAGGATCCTTTTTTTGCCGGGCACTCACGGAAGGCCTTGTTTTTTTGCGGAATCCGCTTTCAGCTTCTTCATGAAACTGAATCTTTTCCTTCTTTTTTGAGGCAGGCTTTGTCTTGGAACCGGAGAAATTTTTCCCTGATTTTTTTTCATACCACTTTGAGTTCTGCTGTGAATCCTGTTTTTTCATCTTAACCCTGGGATCCCCTTTCCCTGTCCTGCCATTTCTGACGGCTGGCTTTCATCTCAATCTGAACCGGAATCTGTGTGAATCCCAAATCTTCACGGATGCGGTTTTTCAGATAAGTGACATAGGATTCGGGTACATTTTCCGGACTTGTCGCAAAAATCACGAAATTCACCGGGTTCACGCTTGTCTGCGTAATATAGCGCACTTTGAAATGGATTGCCTTGGTTGCCGGCGGCGGATATTTTTCAAGCCAATCATTAAGCGCAAGATTGAGTGACGAAGTTCCGACTTTTCTCGTAAGCTGCTCAAACAAATCAAGCGCGGTGTTCATGAGATTTTTGATTCCATCGGCATTTTTCGCGCTCAGGGTGACTATCGGCGCCCACTGCATCTGACCGAACATCGTGCGGATATATTCAAAGGCCGCTTTTTTTGCTTTATTGCCCTGCTCTTCCATTGTGTCCCATTTGTTCAGGACGAATACAATTCCGCGCCCCCTTTCATAAGCAAGCGACGTGATTTTTTTATCCTGATCGGTAAGCCCCTCTTTTGCATCTATCATCAAAAACATGATGTCGCATTCATCAAGGGTTTTTATTGAGCGGTTCACTGAATAATACTCGACGTTTTCCTTGACCTTGACCTTTCGGCGGATTCCGGCAGTATCCAGAATCTGAATGTCCTTGCCGTTATATCTGAAGCTCCCCTCAACCACGTCACGGGTGGTTCCTGCATAATCGCTG